>JBMOJG010000105.1:0-7858 GCA_049316925.1 Alsobacter sp.
CACGCCACCGCGACGCTGCGCGACAACGCGCAACAGCGGCGAGGGTACCTCGAGCCGCGACGCACCGACCTGTGACAGGACGGGGAAGTGTGGCTTGGGGCGCAGCACGTGGACCAGCAGGGCGGTGCTGCCGGCCAGCATGCCGCCGGCGAGGACGACGATGCCGGCGCGCTGCGTCCGGCGGCGGCGCAGCTCGTGGGCTGACGGCGGCTGGACGGCGGCGATGCGACGCCCGAGGGCGACGGTTTCGGCGAGGGTGTGGGTCGACATGCAACTGGCCCCGGACGCGGCTCTTAACCAAACATGAAGGATACGGTTTAACGCCCCGTTAAGCCTGACATACTTCGCGACGGGCCCAAGGGGCTCGCAGGAGTGGCGTAGCGTGCTGTCCATGATCCGACCCGAGGCCGTGGACGCCGTGCTGGCGATCCTGACCGGCATCGCCGCCGCCGGCATGATCGCCACAGGGTTCGAGGCGCTGACGGCGCGCCGGGCGAGCTTCACGCTGCTGGAGCGGGGCGATGCCTCGGCGCTGGCCTCCGTGCCGCTGATCGTCTTTACGGCGCCATTCCTGATCCTGCGCAATACCCTGCGGGGCCGCCGCTTCGAGCGCCGGCCGATCCCGTTCGTGGCGCTGGCGACGATCATCGCCTGCCTGTGGGGCCTCGCCTGCGGGCGGGTGCTGCTCGACCTGCTGGCCTATCTGGGGCCGTGACAACTCCTTCGCACTGAAGGCACCGCCGGACTTGAAAGCAGCAGGGAGCTTGACGGCGGGCCGCCGCCGGATCTTGCTGGGCGTCCCTGAGGTGGAGCCCTGCCATGCCGATCTACGCCCTCGACGGCCGCGCGCCGTCGCTTCCTGCCCCTGATCGCTTCTGGATCGCGCCCGACGCCCATGTGATCGGCGCCGTGGCGCTTGGCGAGGATGTGGGCGTGTGGTTTGGTGCCGTGCTGCGCGGCGACAACGAGCTCATCCGCATCGGCGCCCGCTCCAACGTCCAGGAGGGGGCGATGCTGCACACCGACATGGGCTTTCCGCTCGAGATCGGAGAGGACTGCACCATCGGCCACCACGCGATCCTGCATGGCTGCCGGATCGGCACGGGCTCCCTTGTCGGGATGGGCGCTACCATCCTGAACGGGGCGCAGATCGGTGCGCATTGCCTGGTCGGCGCCAACGCATTGGTCACCGAGGGCAAGGACTTTCCCGACCATTCGCTGATCGTCGGTGCACCGGCGCGGGCCGTGCGCACGCTCGATACGGCGTCAGCCGAGCGCCTGCGCCTGTCGGCGGCCCACTATGTGGAGAACTGGCGGCGTTTCGCCCGCGGGCTGACGCGGATCGACCGGTGATCCATTGCCGCCCTGCGTTCTCGCGTGCGGTTGGTGGTGAAGCAGGCCCCTGAGGCGGAGCCGGACGTCCGGCCCGCGCGGCGCCCAGCCCAGCGCCTCGACTTGCGTGGCGTCCGGTCCTGACTGACCTATTGGCCGGCGACGATCAGGCCCGGCGCGGCGGGCTCGCCGAGGCGCACCCAGAGATTGGGGTGTTCGGCCGATTGTCGCTTGATGAAGCCGTAGCCGGTTTCCGTCCAGGGCAGGACCCGCGACGTCTTGCTGTCGAGGATGAAATCGCCACGGTCGGTGGTGAGGGTGAGAATGGCGTGGCCGGCGCCGGTCTCGTCGCGGACGACGGTCATCAGCAGCGCCTGGCGAGGGAAGCCTTCCTTCATCAGCATCCGGCGCTTCAGGAGGGCAATGACCTCGCAGTCGCCCTTGCCGGCATCCGGATAGGACCATTTCTCCGATACGCCGTAGAGGACGATGTCCTCGATCTGCTCGATGGCGGCGTTCACCTGCTGGTTGATGCGCACGATCCGGCGCCAGGCATCACCGTCGAGGACGATCCGCCGCGCCGGCCGCATCTCGACGTCGCAGTCGGACGGATGAAGCGGGCAGAACTCGATCCAGCCGATGGGCGGACGCACCTCGTCGAGCACCGGGGCCGATGTCGTCGCGGCCGGCAGAATGCGCGCGCCACGGTCCTGCGCCATCGCGCTGCCCGTCACGACGGCGAGGCACGCCGCCAGACCCGATACCCAAACATTCCGCATGACCGACCCGTCCGCCCCGACTTGGTAAACGAACGGTAAATAAGGGCTGGCCTCCCCGCAACCGGATCGTTGCCAGATCGTTAACGCGCGAGGGTGCTGTCCGTGCAAACGGCGCGGCGCCGGCTCCCGGGCGATCGCGGTACCGGGGACGTGGGACGGGCCGGCGATCGCCGACCGGGCACGGGGCCCGACGCTGCGCCGGCGCTTCGGCCGGACGCGGTCGCATGCACGACAGCGCCAGCATGACGCGGACGTCTTGCGGGGAGTTCAACGCAAAAGATTGAATTCGAGCGACCGGCGCGTGACGGTCGCGGGCGTCAGAGCGACATGTGGTCGCCGATGCCGTGGGCTGCGAGCTGGCGCGTGAACTCCACCGCGACGCCGCCCTCGAAGTGGCGGACAACCTTGGCGGGCGTGCCGCCGATGGTGACGCGGGTGTCGAGCGGCGGCTGGTCGGAGCAGGACAGGGCAGCGCCCGACAGCGACACGTCGATGATGCGGACGCCGATCTCGCGGCCGTCCGGCAGCTGCAGGATGGCGCCGGTCTGGCGCGGCAGGACGCGCTCGTGCCGGCGATCCTCGGGCAGGCCGAGCTCGTGGCGGTTGGCCAGCCAGGTGAGGGCGCTGGCCAGCTTGTCCATCTTGCGGCGTGTGGCCAGCAGCTGGATGGCGAAGCCGTTCGGGAACTGGCGCGAGATCTTGCCCTCGACCCGGCCCAGATGTTCGAGATAGATGACGACCCGTTCGCCCATCCGGCCGACAACCGGCGCGATCACGGCGAGGCCGCCTGGCGAGGCATTGACCGTCTGGCAGGGGTACTCCTCACGGTTCTCAAGCATGAACCGGCCAAGCAGCACCACCTTGACGCGCTGGTGGCGCCGGCGCTCGAGGGCCTGGGGCTTGTTCTTGAGAGCCTGCATCGGGACCGCGCACACTGATCTGTCGGCGCCAGTCACGCCGAACTTCAGGATGATTGTCCGCTGGCTGGGTTAACGTGGCTTTAGCGCAGGGATTATTTCGTCGGTAGGCCTGAACGCCCGCCGTCGAACACCCGGAAAGGACCGCGCCGCAGGCCTTCGGGCAGCACGGGTGGCCGTGATACCGGCAGCCGGTCGGCCGTGTCGGTGCGGATCACCCGCATGCTGCGCAGGCCGAGGCGCGCCACGGGGTCGAGGCCGAGGCGCGCAGGGGGCAGGGCGCTGGACACGCAGCCGAGCATGCGCGCATGGGTTCGGCCACCATGGCGCAAGGGCAGAAGAATCATCTCCAGCTCGAGCGTCTCCCCGCTGGCGGTTGTGGCGACAAGGCCGCAGACGGCACCGGCGCGCTCGTCCAGCACTGTGTCGATGAGCGATGCGGCCTCGTGTCGCCGGTCAGCGGCCCACAGGTCGCTCAGGCCGACGCCCTTCAGCTCTCGCCCGAACAGGGCGCACAGGCGGGTGCCGGCGAGGCGGAACGGGCAGTGCCGTGCGGCGTCAACCTCGACCACGAAGGTGTCGGCCAGGACGTGCCGGATGGCGGCAGGCTCGATCTCGGCCCGCTCGGGAGCGGTGCGCTCGCCGCGCAGCCCGTCCCAGTAGGCAAAGAGTGCCCGCGTCGTCGCGAGTTTCATTCCGTGTCCCCTGCCGCCCTCGGCGATACTCGTGTTCGGTCACCCGTCCCGCAGGGGAACGAAGCCGTCACGTTTCGGATCACTCGACGGGCGAGATCCCCATTAGCACGGGTTAATTTGCGAACGGCATGCCAACACTTTTTTAACCTTAACGAGTGGTTGCTGTTGCGGTCTGGCACAGCCCATGACACCTTTTCTTCACTTTTCGCAGTCCCCACGACGCTCCTGTGGGCGACGGCGCAAACTAGGGAGGCGCGGCAGAGACGGAGCTCTCGACACCCTGAGAGCAGCCGATCCACGGGCACCACTGTCCGACCGCGCAACGGGAGAGCCGCGAGGCTCTCCCTTTTTTTTGCCTGCACGCCGGGCGGACCGGCTTGCGGCGGCCGGGGCTGCGGACCAAGGTGACGTCGGCTGCCACCGGATTGCCATTGCGTTGACGACCACCCGCGAACCCGCCTTCAACATTCCCGGCGCCGTGCTGGCGACGGTCCTCGTTCTCATCGGCGTACAGCTGGCGCGCGACTGGTGGCTGGGTGACTTCGGGCTGGTCTTCGATCTCGCTTTCATCCCGGCCCGGGCGGCGCTGCTGTTCGGGTTCGATCCGGTGCCGGCGCTGGCGGCGGCACTGTCGCTGGATCCGGGCAACGCCGAGCTGGCACAGCGCCTCGGCCTGGCGCGCGAGCTTGTGGCAGACGGCGCCAGCGCGCCATGGACCTTCGTCAGCTATGCGCTGTTGCACGGCAGCTGGACGCATCTGGTGCTGAACAGCATCTGGCTGGTCGCCTTCGGCGCCGCGGTGGCGCGGCGGTTCGGTTCGGTCCGGTTCGTCATCTTCCTGGTGGCGGCGGCCATCGGCGGAGCGGTGGTCCATCTGGCCACCCACCTGCACGATGTGGTGCCGATGGTCGGCGCCTCGGCGGCGGTGTCGGGCTGCATGGCGGCGGCCATCCGCTTCGTCTTCCAGCCCGGCGCACCGCTCGGTTTCGGCCGTCTCGGCGACGACGAGTCCTACCGGCTGCCGGCGCTGCCGCTGGGGGAGGCGCTGCGCGAGCGCCGCGTCGTGACTTTCCTGGTGGTGTGGTTTGGCCTGAACCTCGTCACCGGGCTGACGGGCAGCGCGTTCGGACTGACCGACGCGACGATCGCCTGGGAGGCGCATGTCGGCGGGTTCCTGGTAGGGCTGCTCGGCTTCCGCTTGTTCGATCCGGCGCGGCCCTAGCGTGCTGCTGGCCGACCTCGCGCTGCGGCTGGCGACGCGGGCGCCGGCCCCGCTGGCGGCCATGGGTCTTGTCGGCGAGGGCATCGGCCTGTGGTCGCGTGGGCTGCGGCAGCGGGAGGCCTGGGCCGCCCACCACGCCGCCTGCAAGGCGGTGATCCTTCGCGCCATGGATGGCCTGCCGCGGCGGCGCGGCTGCGTGGTGCTGGGCTCCGGGCCGGCGCGCGACATTCCGGTCGAAGCGCTGGCGGCGGCCTTCGAGACGGTGACGCTCGTCGATGCGGTGCATCTGGCGCCGGTGCGCTGGCGCCTGCGGCAGCTGGGGAATGTCCATTTGGCGGTGGCCGACCTGTCGGGGCTCGGCGACTGGATCGCCGGCACGGCGAGCGATCGCGGCACCCCGCTGGCCGGACTGGTCGGGCCACAGACCGACCTTGTGATCTCCTGCAACCTGCTGTCGCAGCTGCCGATCGGCGTCGAGACGGCGCTGAAGGCGAAGCCTGCCCGGGCGGCGATCCTGCCCGCAGACCTGCCGCGCCGCGCCGTCGATGGGCATCTGGCCGATCTCGCCGCCTGTCCGGGGCGGGTCTGCCTGATCACCGATACGGACTGGCGGGAGGAGGACCGCTCTGGCCGGGTGCTGGAGCGCCATCCGATGCTGCACGGCGTCGACCTGCCACCGGGCGACGAGACGTGGGACTGGCCCGTCGCGCCGTTCGGCGAGGTGCTGCGGCACGTCCGGTACGTTCACGAGGTGCGTGCCTTCGCGGTGTGGCCGAAGCCCTGACGCCAGGCCGTTGCGGGCGCACCGGATTGGGCGCAGGATCAGCCATCGAGCGTCGTCACGGACGGCCTCCAGACCCTCCGCGGCGAGGCCCGGTCAACCGGGGGGCCGAACGCGACCCTCCGGATCCCAGGGATGGAACCGAAAGGAGGGACGCATGACCGTCTCCCGCATTCTGGCTCTCAAGGGCCGCGACGTGGCCACGATCGCGCCGCATCGCAGCGTCGCCGATGCCGTCGCCCTGCTCGCCGCACGGCGTATCGGGGCGGTGATCGTCGGTGGCGATGACGGCGCGGTGCTGGGCATCCTGTCGGAGCGCGACATCGTGCGGGCGCTGGCCGCCGGTGCCGACGCGCTGCAGCACCCGGTGTCGCGCTACATGACGGCCGAGGTCATCACCTGCACGCCCGATATGCTGATCGTCGACGTGATGGAGGAGATGACCGCCGGTCGCTTCCGCCACATGCCGGTGATGGAGAGCGGCCGGCTCGCCGGCATCGTGTCGATCGGCGACGTGGTGAAGCACCGGCTGGACGAGATGCAGCACGAAACCCGGGCGCTGCGCGAATACATCACCGCCTGAGCGCCGATCACCGCCAGTGTGGTCCTTCGCCGGTCAGCCGGCGCAGGGCAGGGTCTCGAGCATGGAATGAAGGTCGTCGAGCACCTGCGCGACGCACTCCTCGCCATGGCCTATGGCTTCCGCCGCGCGGTGGAAGTCGAACAGCCCGATGCGGCCGAGCTTCGGCTTGACGTGCACGTCCGGCGGATCGCCGGCGAGGCGCGAGCGGGCGATGCGGTCCTGCGTGATGTTGAAGGCGTCCACCATCACGGTGGCGAGACCCGGTGCGCCCGGCGTCTGCCGTACCATCTTGCGGCGCAGGCTGCGGGCGACGTCCATCATCGGGGTGAACAGCCCCTCTGCGATGGTCTCGGCCATCTCGTCATTGGAAACCACCGGCGCGCCGCCATGGTCGGGGATGACGGTGCCGCGGCCGAACAGGTCGGCATTGAGGTTCACCGCGATGACGATGTCGGCCGACAGGGCCCGGGTGGTGGTGACCGGGATCGGGTTGACGAGGGCGCCGTCGAACAGCCAGCGGCCGCCGATGTGCACCGGGTCGAAGATGCCCGGCAGCGCATAGGAGGCTTGCAGCGCCTCGACGACGCGGCCGCGAGTCAACCAGATCTCGTGGCCGGACCGCAATTCCGTGGCGACGGCTGCGAATTTTGTGTCGAGGTCTTCGATGCACAGGTCGCCGAGGTCGCGCTCGAGCAGGCGCTTCAGGCGCTCGCCGCTGATCAGGCCCGAGCCGATGTGGAAATCCATCAGTCCAAGCACGCGGCTCTTGGTGAGCGAGCGGGCGAAGGCCTCGAGCTCGTCGAGCTTGCCGGCCGCGTAGCAGCCGCCCACCACGGCACCGATCGAGGTGCCGACGACGATGTCGGGCTTCATGCCGGCCTTCTCGAGCGCCCTGATGACGCCGATATGAGCCCAGCCGCGCGCCGCGCCGCCGCCGAGGGCGAGCCCGACGCGGGGCCGGCACTTCGCCGGCTTGGGGTGTCCCGTGGGCGCCGCTCCCGCGGTCCCATCGGATCGTCCGGATGGAAACAGACCTAGCCAGTCCTGGAGCATGACTTTCCCCCGTCCAGCCCCGCATCCGCCAGAATAGGCGCCAGAACCTTACTTTCAGCTGAATGACAGTTTGACTTCAGGATCAGGCTTTTCGTTACATGCGATATGTTTTGCACCGCAAAATCGCATATGCGAGCGTAAACTGCTGGACCAATGCTTGACAGGCCTCCGCAGTTTCATGATTCGGCGAGTGCCTCCAGACGGACAGGCACGCCGCTCTCGGCGGGCAGCACGACGCTTCGGTAAAAGCACTCGGCCCGGCCGGTGTGGCAGCAGCCGCCGTCGCCGCCGACATCGACCACCAGCAACAGGCAGTCCTGGTCGCAATCGACCCGGATCTCGCGCACCTGCTGGATCTGGCCGGACGTCGCGCCCTTCAGCCACAGCTCGCCGCGCGAGCGGGACCAGTACCAGGCCTGGCGGTTGGCAAGCGTCCGCTCCAGGGCCTCGCGGTTCATGTGGGCGACCATCAGCACCTCGCCAGTGCCGGCGCGCA
>JBMOJG010000106.1:0-7857 GCA_049316925.1 Alsobacter sp.
CACGCTCCTCGTCACGACCCCGCTCATCCCGGCCGCCCTCATTGGCCTCGTCTGGGGGATCATCGGCGGGGCCATGCCTGGCATCTCCGCCTCGATCACCATGGCGCTGGTGCTGCCCTTCACCTACACGCTCGACCCGATGTCGGCGATCGTGCTGCTGGCATCGACCTATATCGGAGCCGAATACGGTGGCTCGATCCCCGCCATCCTGATCCGGACGCCGGGCACCAATTCGGCGGCCGCGACGGTGATCGACGGCTACGAGATGAACAAGCAGGGACGAGCGGGCGAGGCGCTCGGCATCTCGCTGTGGTCCGGTGTCGTCGGCAGCCTGTTCGGCCTGCTGATGCTGGTGCTGCTGACGGAGCCGCTGTCAAGGCTCGCGCTGCTGTTCCGCCCAACCTCCTATTTCGCGATCGGGATCCTGGGCCTGAGCATCATCGCATCGCTGGCCGGCGGCTCGCTCCTGAAGGCGCTGGCGGCAGCCATCGTGGGCCTGATGGTGTCGACGATCGGCTCGGATCCGATGTCGGGGGTCAGCCGGTTCTCTTTTGGAATTCCCGAGTTGCTGTCCGGCGTGAAACCGATCCTGGTGATGGTCGGCCTGTTTGCGGTCAGCGAACTTCTCCAGCAATCGGGAGGGGCCGGTCTCGCCGAGAAGCTGCAGCAGTCCGTGAAGCTCCGTCTGCCAAACTTCGCGATGATGCGGCGGCTGGCCAAGCCGCAGGCGATCGGTTCGGTCGTCGGCACGTTCGAGGGGCTGATGCCGGGCGGCGGCGGTTCGATTGCGGCGTTCCTGTCCTACAATGAGGCACGGCGCTGGTCGAAGCACCCGGACGAGTTCGGCAAAGGCTCGCCGGAAGGCATTGCCGCGCCCGAGGCGGCCAACAACACGGTGGCGAGCGCGGCCCTGATCCCGCTCCTGTCGTTTGGCATCCCGGGATCGAATTCGGCCGCGGTGCTTCTCGGCGGGCTGCTGATCCACGGGCTCATGCCGGGGCCGCGCCTGTTCGAGCAGAATGCGGACGTGGTCCTGGGGCTCTACATGGGCTCGCTTGTGGCAACGCTGGCGCAGATTGCCGTCGGCATCCTGATCCTGCCGGTGTGCATCTGGCTGGTGAACCGTCCGCGGCCCTATCTCGCGGCCTTCGTGTTCGCGCTTGTTCTCTCGGGCATCTACACCATCAACTCGACGATGTTCGATGTCGGTCTCGTGCTGTTTGGCGGCTTTGTCGGTTATCTGATGCGGCTGTCGGGCTTTCCGTTCCTGCCGGCCATTCTGGGTGTGGTGCTGGGGCCGCTGGTCGAGTCGAACTACCGCCGTTCGCTCGAGCTGTCGGGTGGCGACCATTCGATCTTCCTCGAGGACAACATCGCTATCGGCCTGTTGATCGCAGCACTCCTGTTCGTCGTCATTGCGCTGGCGCGGGAATGGCGGGACGCCCGCAAGGCAAGGCGGGCGGAGCAGGCGGCGTGAAGGCTGCCGTCTCCCTGCGCCTATCGGATCGCCTGGCCGAGGAAGAACAGGCCTGCACCGATGGCAAAGCCCTCGATCGCCAGCGTATGGCGGCGGACGCCGGCGCGCGCGACGATGTAGGCGCCGAACCATGCGCCCGGGATCGTGGCGAGGCCGATGAGCAGTGCCGCCAAAAGCCGCCCGGGGGGCAGAAGGCCGATGGCAGCGAAGGTTCCGATCCGCACAAGCGACGTCCCGACCGCGAGTGCCGCATCGGTCGCGATCAGCGCGGGCCCCGTGAGGCCGGCCGCCAGCAAGACGGGGATCGCAAGCGCGCCCGCTCCAATGCCGAGGCTGCCGAGAAACCCCAGACCAAGGGATACCAGAGCCAGCCCCGCATCACCGAGTTGCAGCTGGCGGCTGCGGGCGACACGGCCCAGCGGAACCGCGAGAACGAGAATTGCGCCGATCACGGCGGCAACTGCTTGCGCCGGCAGCAGGGCGTGAACATGAGCGCCAAGGACGGCACCGGGGGCGGCGGCAGCAAGCGCGATCAGCAGCGGACGGCGACTGACCTGGCTGCGATAGGCGGACATGCGGCCTGCATTCGCCAGCATCATCGCGGCCGAGACCACGGGCACGACCGCTTCCACACCAAAGACGCCGGTCACGGCAAAGGACAAAAGGATTCCGGCGCCAAGGCCGAACACGGCCCCAAACACGCCGGCGGCAAAAGCGCTCAGCCCAAGCAGGACGAGGGCCGCTGCCCCCAGTTCGGCGAGAGCTTCAGGCAACATCTCGGATGCGCGGCATGAATGGGACCATCATGGATGGCGAAACGGCCTTCGGGTTTATACGGGGCGCGGAACGGGCCTCAAAGCCGCGCGAGACAGGGCTGACCATCGTCGCGGACAGGGGGTATGGCACCAGCCGCATCGCCGATCTGATCGAGACGGCCGGCCCGCATGTTGACTGGGTAAAGTTCGCCATCGGCCACTGGCGGGTGCTGCCGGAGGCGGCGCTGCGGCGCAAGATCCGCCAGCTGCGCGATGCCGGCATCGGTGTGTTCCTGGCTGGCGACGCCAGCGAGGCGGCCTGGCTGCAGGGCGTGTCGCATGACTACTTCGCCCGCGCGCTGGACCTGGGTTCCGAGGGGGTGGAGGTTTCAAGCGCGCAGGTGCTGATGCCGGCCGCCGACAAGCTGCACCTCATCGAGGACGCCGCACGCGCCGGGCTCAAGGTCGTGGCGGAAGCAGGCCGCAAGGGGTCGGATCCGCGTCCCTCGCTGCATGGCGGCATCATCCGCGAAATCGAGACGCTGAAGACGGTCGGTCCATGGCGTGTGCTCGTCCAAGCCGAGGGGATCACCGAAGGCGTCGCGGAACCGCGCACCGACCTGATCGCCGAGATCATCGCCGCCTATGGCGTCGAGGATCTGATCTTCCAGGCCAAGGACGCAGCGATCCAGGAGTTCTACATCCGCAGCTTCGGACCGCAGGTCAGCCTGGACATCGAGGATGACCAGGCGGTAGCGCTCGAATTGCTGCGGCTGGGCCTGCGGAAATCGGCCCTTTCGGGGCTGACGCGGGGCTCTGTCCCCCAGGAGACGGCATCATGAGCAGACAGGACGAAACGGCCGGGAGCACGGCGCCCCAGCGCATCGCGCCCGGGCAGGCCCTGGCGGAGCTTTTCGCCGAGAAGCTGCTCGCGATCTCGCTGGACCGCTTGCCGGAGCGCACGCGCGATGTCGCGCTCGACGACCTGATCGACGCGGCCGGCTTGTGCGTGGCGGCGCGGCAATCCGACTATATCGCGGCTCTCATCCGTGGTTGGGACGGCGACGGCCCGTGCACCGCAATCGGGCAGGCACGCGGCTTCGACGCCGCCGGCGCGGCGCTCATCAACGGCACGGCCATCCATGGCGAGGATTTCGACGATACGCTGGAGGGGGCGCCGATCCGGGTCGGCGCGATGGTGATTCCCGCCGTCCTTGCCGCCTGCGAGCGTCACGGCCGCAGCGGCGCCGATGCCCTGCGCGGCATCGTGGCGGGGCTCGAAACCGTGTGCCGGATCAATCAGGTGGTGCCGGGCGCCATCCACAAGGCCGGATTTCATCCCGTGGGCGTGCTCGGCACAATCGGGGCGGCGGCGGGCGCGGGCGTGGCGCTGGGGCTCGACACGCTGCAGATGGGGCGTGCGCTGGGCATCGCCGGCAGTTTCGCCTCAGGCATCGGCGAGTTCCTGACGGAAGGAGCCTGGACGAAGCGCCTGCACCCCGGCTGGTCGGCGCAGTCTGGCTATCGCGCCGCCATGCTGGGACAGGCGGGCTTCGTCGGTCCGCGGACGATCTTCGAGGGGCGACGCAACCTGTTCAAGGTGTTCGGTCGCGACGCGCCGGCGCGGCTCGGCGGCATGCTCGACGGGCTTGGCGAGCGCTTCCTGCTGGAGGCCATCGCTTTCAAGCCCTATGCGTGCGGGACGATGATCCACCCCTACATCGATTGCATGATCGAACTCGCCCGCGAGGGCGTGCAGGCGGATGAGATCGTGGAGGTGGTCTGCGAGGCGGCGGAGGGTCCGGTGGACCGGCTCTGGGAGCCGCTCGCCGACAAGCACGCTCCGCCTTCGGGCTATGCGGCGAAGTTCTCGATGCCGTTCGGCATGGCGGTCGGCTTCTTCGATGGCGACGCGGGCCTTGCCCAGTTCACGGACGAGAAAGCCCGCGATCCGCGCATTCTCGCGCTGGCAAAGCGCATTCGCTACGTGGTCGATCCGGCCAACCCCTATCCGGTCGACTATACGGGCCATATCCGGGCGACTTTGCGGGACGGTCGGGTGCGCGAGATCCGGCGCCCGCACATGCGCGGCGGGCGGCATGCGCCGCTGACCCGCGCCGAGCTGATCGCCAAGTTCCACGGCAATGTCGCCCATGGCGGACTGTCGCGCCGCTATGGCGAAGACTTGCTCGCGACCTGCCTCGACATTGCCACCCTGCCCGACCTTTCGCGCCTGTCGGCGCTGCGCGCCATCTGAACGAGGACCATCCGATGGACCACACACGGATCGCCCCGGGCGACACGATCTCAGCGCGACTGGCGCAATGGGGCGTGGCACTGCGCTTCGACGACCTGCCGGGAGCTGCCCTGAAGGCGACCCTGTCCACCGTGGTCGACACGGTGGGCCTCAGCCTGTCGGCGCGGCACGAGCCCTATGCCAGGGCCGTTGTCGACAGCGTCGACGCGGATGGTCCCTGCTCGGTCATGGGCCGTGGCCGCGGGCTGGACGCCGGCGGGGCTGCCTTCGCCAACGGTGTGGCAGCGCATGGTGAGGATTTCGACAATACATTTGAAGGGTGCCCGGTTCATTCGGGCGCCGTGATCGTGCCCGCCATCCTGGCGCTGGGCGAGCGCGACGGGCTCGACGGCAGGACCGTGACGACGGCCATCGCGGTCGGGATCGAGGTGATGTGCCGGCTCGGCCTCGTGGCCAAGAAGGGCGTGCATGCGGCAGGCTTTCACCCCACCTCCGTCCTCGGCACGGTGGCCGCAGCCGGTGCGGCCGCCAAGGCCATGGGACTCTCTGCCGGCCAGACTGCGCATGCCTATGGCATTGCGGGCAGCGCGGCCTCGGGCATCATCGAATACCTTGCCGACGGGTCCTCGACCAAGCGCATGCATGCGGGCTGGGCGGCGCAGGCCGGCATCCGCGCCGCCATGCTGGCGCGTGCGGGCTTCGACGGGCCTGCCACCGTGTTCGAGGGCACCCATGGGCTGTTCAGGGCCTTTGCACCGTCGCTGGCCACGCCGGAGTTCCATCATCTCACCGACGGGCTTGGCAGCCGCTGGATTGCGGCGGATGTCGCCTTCAAGCCCTATGCGTGCGGGACGATGACCCAGCCCTATATCGACTGCATGCTGAGTTTGCGACGCCAGGGCCTGGTACCGGAAGATGTCGCGAGCATCGTCTGCGAGGTGGGAGAGGGGACGGTGCACCGGCTCTGGGAGCCGCTGGTGCTCAAGCAGTCGCCCCCATCCCCCTACGGAGCCAAGTTCAGCACGCCCTATTGCCTTGCGGTCGCCTTGGTCGATGGCGATGCAGGGCTCGCCCAGTTCACCGACGACCGCATCGCCGATGCCCGCGTGCAGGCGGTTGCCGGCAAGGTCACCTACGTGGTCGACCCCGACAACGAGTATCCGGCCAACTACACCGGCCATGTTCGCGTCACCTGCACCGACGGGCGCGTTCTGGAAGCCCGTCAGTCCTGTCTGCGGGGCGGCATCCGCGAGCCGATGACGGACGATGAGCTGACCGCCAAATACCGCGCCAACACCCGTTTCGCCGGGATTGGCCAGCCCGCTGCCGAACGCCTGCTCGCCGCCCTTCTGCACCTTTCCGCTTGCCAGAATCTCGGCTTCCTCAAGGAGGTTGCGCATGACCACGCCTGAGACAACCGTAGCCATACCCGGCGAACTTGCCGGCCGCATCGCCCTCGTCACGGGTGCGGCGCGCAATATCGGGCGTGCCATCGCGGTGGCGTTGGCGCAGGGCGGGGCGGATGTGGCCGTCCACACCCGCGCGGCAAGGGCCGATGCCGAGGAGACGGCGCGGCAGATCACGGCGTTGGGCCGTCGCGCCATCGTGCTGACGGGCGATCTGGCGGATCCTGCGCAGGCCGATGGCGCCGTCGCGCTGGCCGTCGAGGCGCTCGGCGGGCTCGACATCGTCGTCAACAATGCGGCGCTGCGGCGGGAAGGCGAGATCCTGACCATCGATTACGCGGCATGGCGAGAGATCATGGGCGTCACGCTCGACGCTGCGTTTCTGATGACGCGGGCCGCGATGCCCCACATCATCGTGCGCGCCGGGCACGGCGGTGGGCGGATCATCAATATCGGCGGAATGACAGGACACAGTGGCGCGCATGAGCGCGTCCATGTCGTGACGGCCAAGGCCGGCATTGTCGGCTTCACCAAGGCCCTGGCCTGCGATCTTGCCCGATACGCGATCACGGCGAACTGCGTGGTTCCGGGGATGATCGACACGGTGCGGGGCGGTTCGAACCCTGCCAAGGCCGCCCACCATGCCGACCGCAAGATTCCGCTGGGTCGGCGCGGCCAACCCGAAGAAGTCGCCGGAATGGTGCGCTACCTGTGCGGCCCGACCGCCGCCTTCGTCACCGGACAGGCCATCCACGTCAATGGCGGTACCTATATGCCGTGACGCGCCGGAGACCATGCGAAGCCGGTCGGCTCAGCGATGCGGCATCCCGGCAGGCTCCTTGACATTGCCGGCTGACATGGGTTCTCGCCCGCGTTCTGGAGACGCAGAGGCTGGGGACGCGTGCAATTGACAGGGCAGGATGCCATGCCCATTGTGGAACACTGTTCCGATAATAGGTCGCGGCGTGAACCAGTCGACGACGAAGCGGGCCCTGGGCATTCTCGAACACCTCGCGGGTCGCCCCGACGGGGTCATGCTGACCGAGCTCGGTGAGATCCTGTCCCTGCCCAAAAGCGCGACCCATCGGCTGCTCGCGCTGCTGCAGGAGGCCGGCTATGTCCAGCAAACTCCCGGAACCGCGCGCTATGGGCTGACGCTGAAGCTCGCCATGCTGGGCTTGCGCCATTACGTGTGCACCGGGCTTGACGATCCGGTTCAGCCGATCCTTGACGGCCTCGCCGCCGATAGCGGCGAACTCGCCCGACTTGCGGTCGTCGACGGCGACCGCCTCGTCTGGGTCGCCAAGGCGCAGGGCGCCCGGTCCGGCCTGCGCTACGATCCGGACATCGACCACGACACCGGCCATGACGTCGTGCTGCACGCCACCGCCGCGGGCAAGGCCTGGCTCGCGACCCTGCCGGAGAGTGAGGCGCTGCGAATCGTCGCCGAAACGGGGCTGCAGACGCCGGACCGGTTCGGCCCGCGCGCTGCCCGCAGCGTCGAGACCTTCCGGCCGCTGCTGCGCGACACGCGTCGCCTCGGCATCGGCGAGGCGGTCGAGGAGGGTGAGCCGGGAACCGGCGCCGTTGCTGTCGCGGTGTTCGATGCCTCACGGCGAGGCTCTGCCGCCGTGGCGACGCTGAGCCTCGCTGGACCGATGCTGCGCTTCGGGCGGGAACGCCGGGTTCAACTGGCCGAACGGCTGGCCGTTGCGGCCCGGGACCTTGGTGCTATCTGGCCGCTGCGCTTGCCCACAACTGCCCGTGTCGCGGGCCCGCCGGCGCCCGCGCGCGCCATCAAGCCCCGGGAGACCGATGATGAGCGACGCCCAACCCCGGTATGACGGGCCTCTTCCGCTGGACGCCGCGCTGACGCGGCTGTCGCTGGTGCCCTTCTCGGAAAACGACTTCACGCGTGACGGGCCGCGCGCCGACGTGGAGTACCGCGACCTCGGCCTCGAT
>JBMOJG010000107.1:0-7847 GCA_049316925.1 Alsobacter sp.
ACCGTCTTGTCGTTGTCGTTGGGCGCGTTGTCGCCATCCGACGCCTGCGCCGCATAGATGTTCCAGTCGTCCGGCCGGTAGCGGTGGCTGATGACGCGGTGCATCTCCTCCAGCGCCGTGGACACGACCGTGCCGCCGGTCTCGGTCGAGTGGAAGAACGTGTCCTCGTCGACCTCTTCGGCCGTGTGGGTGTGGCGGATGAAGACCACCTCGACATTGGCGTAGCGCCGCTTGAGAAAAATGTAGAGCAGCGCGAAGAACCGCTTGGCGAGGTCCTTCATGTGCTCGGTCATCGACCCGGACACGTCCATCAGGCAGACCATGACGGCCTGGGCAATGGGGCGCGGATGCGGCTCGAACTGCCGGTAACGCAGGTCGATCGGGTCGACGAAGGTGATGAGCTTGCGACGGCGCTCGAGCACGGCGATTTCCGCCCGCAACGCCTCGATCGCCTCGGGATCGCCGCCCTCGGCCTCCAGCGCCGCCAGACGCGCGATCAGGGCGTCGATATCGTCGCGCTTGGGGCGGTTCAGCGCGATGCGCCGCGACAGGCTGTGACGCATGGTGCGGGTCAGCGACAGGTTGGCGGGAGACCCCGAGACCGAATAGCCGGCACGCCGCCACACCGGGTTCTCGATGCCCTCGACCCGGTGCTTGGACAGGTCGGGCAGTTCCAGGTCGTCGAGAAACAGCGACAGGAACTCGTCCTGCGACAGGACGAAGCGGAACTCGTCCTCGCCTGACGCATCGGGCGAGCCCTTCGAGCCACGCCCCCCTCCTCCGCCGCCGTCCGGACGAGGGATCGTGTCGCCCTCGATATACTGCTTGTTGCCGGGCAGGACCTGCTCGCGGATGCCGGCACCGGGAGCGCGGCGGAAACCGGGCTCGCGCACGCCATCCTTGGGGATGGCGATCTCGCCGCCCTGCTCCATCTCGCGGATGCCGCGATCGGCCGAGCTGTCCCGTACGGCGCGGCGCACAAGGGATTGCGCCCGCCTGAGAAAGCGCTGGCGGTTGCCGAGGCTCTTGCCGCCGGGATTCAGCCGCCGGTCAACGATATGCATGGATCAGCCCGGGGCCGGTTGCACGCATCATCCGGCCTGCTTGACCCGCATGTACCACTCGACCAGCCGCCGCACCTGCCGCTCCGTATAGCCGCGGTGCATCATGCGGCTGACGAATTCGCCGTGCTTCTTCTCGCTGTCGCTGTCCTTCTTCGAGCCAAAGCTGATCACCGGCAGCAGTTCCTCAACCTGGCTGAACATGCGCTTCTCGATGACGTCGCGGATCTTTTCGTAGCTGGTCCAGGACGGGTTCTTGCCGCCGTGGCTGGCGCGCGAGCGCAGCGCAAATTTGACGACCTCGTTGCGGAAGTCCTTCGGGTTGGCGATGCCGGCGGGCTTCTCGATCTTGGTCAACTCCTGGTTGAGGAGTTCGCGGTTGAGCAGCTGCCCGGTATCGGGATCCTTGAAGTCCTGGTCCTCGATCCAGGCGTCGGCGTAGTCGACATAGCGGTCGAACAGGTTCTGGCCGTAGTCGTGGTAGCTCTCCAGATAGGCCTTCTGGATCTCATGGCCTATGAACTCGGCATAGCGCGGTGCGAGCTCGGCCTTGATGAACTCCATGTAGCGCTTCTCGATGGCCTCGGGCAGCTGCTCGCGGCGCACGGTCTGCTCGAGCACATACATGAGATGTACCGGATCGGCGCCGATCTCGGTCGTGTCATGGTTGAAGGTGGCGGCCAGCACCTTGAAGGCAAAGCGGGTCGAGATGCCGTCCATGCCCTCGTCGACGCCGGCCGAGTCCTTGTACTCCTGCAGCGAGCGGGCCCGGGGATCGACCTCGCGCAGGCTCTCGCCATCATAGACCCGCAGCTTCGAATAGATGTTGGAGTTCTGGTGCTCGCGCAGCCGCGACAGCACCGCGAAGCGCGCCAGCATCTCGAGCGTCGCCGGCGCACAGGGCGCGGCCGACAGCTCGGAGCCGCGGATCAGCTTCTCGTAGATACGCTGTTCCTCGGTGACGCGCAGGCAGTACGGCACCTTGATGACGTAGATGCGGTCGATGAAGGCCTCGTTGTTCTTGTTGGCCTTGAAGCTCTGCCACTCGGCCTCGTTCGAGTGGGCCATGATGATGCCCGTGAACGGGATGGCGCCGATGTTCTCGGTGCCGACATAGTTGCCCTCCTGCGTCGCCGTGAGCAGCGGGTGCAGCATCTTGATCGGTGCCTTGAACATCTCGACGAACTCGAGAACGCCCTGGTTGGCGCGGTTGAGGCCGCCCGAATAGGCGTACGCGTCGGGATCGGCCTGGGACAGCGACTCCAGCTTGCGGATGTCGACCTTGCCGACGAGCGAGGAGATGTCCTGGTTGTTCTCGTCGCCGGGCTCGGTCTTGGAGATGCCGATCTGGCGCAGCCGCGACGGGCTGAGCTTGACGACGCGGAAGCGGGAGATATCGCCGTCGAACTCGTCGAGCCGCTTCAGGCACCAGGGGCTCATCAGCCCGGTGAGCCGGCGACGCGGGATGCCGTAGCGCTCCTCCAGCATCGGGCCCATGCGCTCGGGATCGAACAGGCCGAGCGGGCTTTCGAAGATCGGGCTGATCTCGTCGCCAGCCTTGAGCACGTAGATCGGATTGACCTCCATGAGCGCCTTGAGGCGCTCGGCCAGCGAAGACTTGCCGCCACCCACCGGCCCGAGGAGGTAGAGGATCTGCTTGCGCTCCTCGAGCCCCTGGGCGGCGTGGCGGAAGAACGAGACGATCCGCTCGATCGTCTCCTCCATTCCGAAGAATTCGGCGAAGGCCGGATAGACCCGCATCGTGCGGTTCATGAAGATCCGGCCGAGCCGCGGGTCCCGCGAGGTGTCGACCATCTCGGGCTCGCCGATGGCGGCCAGGATGCGCTCCGGCGCGCCGGCATACATCATGGGGTCGCCCTTGCAGGCCTCGAGATAGTCGCCGAGCGACATCTCGATCTCGCGCCGAGCCTCGTAGCTGCGGGCGTAGGACTTGAACAGGTCAGTGTCGGGAAACATGTGCACCCGCCGGATCTGGTTGCCTCTTTGCAGGCAGCGCCGGACTCACCGTCGGAACGGGGAAGAGATGCGTCCGCCACGGTATCCCGAATCGACTGCGCTGCCCCATGACCAAGCTTGAAGGCAAATGCGGCTGGCGCAAGGCGGCAATTCGCTCAAGGGATGCCTCATCCCCAGTCTGTACGCCGCCTTCAGCTCGCGCCATGCTGCCTCTCGCTTTGGTGCCCTTGGGGATGCACGATCCGTGCCGCCGGGAGTGGAAACCGGAGGGGGCATGGCCTGGATCTATCTCGCGTTCGCCGGGCTGCTCGAGGTCGGCTGGGCCGTGGGGTTGAAGTTCACACAAGGCTTCACCAGGCTCTGGCCCTCGTTGTGGACGCTGGCCAGCATGGGCCTGAGCCTGGGCCTGCTGGGTCTGGCGTTGAAGTCCCTGCCGCTCGGCACCGCCTATGCGGTTTGGACCGGAATCGGGACCATCGGCACCGTCCTTGTCGGGATCCTCGTGCTCGGGGAACCCGCGACCGTGGCCCGCATCGCCTGTGTCGGCCTGATTGTCGCTGGCATCGCCGGCTTGAAGATCCTCAGCTGAATTCAGGCGCCGGGCGGCACGAAGATGCGAACGGCGGCGGGAAGAACCCCGAACCGCGCCGGTGTCTGTGTCACGACCTCGCCGTCGGCGCTCACCTTGCGCGGCCGGCGCGTGCGGATCTCGAAGCTGGCGCAGCGGACCGTGCGGACCTCGCGCCAGCGTCCGTGCGCTCCGGTGCGGAACGCCGGCAGCATCAGCGCCATGCTCCAGACGCTCGGGAACTCGAGGCTGTAGAGATCGAGTTCGCCATCATCGATGGCCGCATCCTGAGAAACGGTCATGCCGCCGCCATAGTGGCGGCCGTTCCCCACCGCGACCTGCATGGTGTGGACGGTCACGCTGTCGCTGGTGGATATGATCCGCGCCCGGAACGGCCGAGCCCTGAGCAGTGCCATGAACGCTGCGATGGCATAGCCAAGCCGGCCCCAGCGGCGCTTGACGTCGCGCGTCAACTCCTCGGCCAGCGCCGTGCTGATGCCGAGGCTCGCGACGTTGAAGAACGGGTGGCCATTGACCTCACCGATGTCGACCATCCGGGTCGTCCCGGCCGCAATGACGCCGGCGGCGGCGACAGGATCGAGCGGCAGGCCTAGGGTACGGGCCAGGTCGTTGCCGGTGCCGAGCGGGATGATCCCCAGCGGCAGGCCGGTGGTCAGGATGCCGCGCGCCGCGGCATTGACCGAGCCGTCGCCTCCACAGACGATCACCCGGTCGACCTCGCCGGCGCGCCGGATGATGTCGGGAGAGACCTCGTCGGGCGTTTCCATGCTGTCACGCAACACGCCGATACCGGCGCTGTGCAGTGCTTCGATCACGCCGTCCATCGGAGCGTCGCCGCGCCGGCTCCGGGGATTGACAAGGAGAAGCGCCCGGCGGCCTGACGGGGCGCTGTGTCGCTGATCGCCATCCGGGGCGGCCGCCATGCTGTTTCCTTGAGAAGGTCAGGCTTCCTTGAGAAGTTCAGGATTCCTTGAGGCGATCAGGACGCGAACGCGGGCCGCCGGGCAAAGTTCAGTCCGCGGTGGCCAGTCCGGTCACCCGGTGCACCACATTGTTGCAATAGCCGCGGGGGTTCCAGGCCGCCTGCCCCAGGGGCTGGATGTTTCCTGCCGCATCTTCGGCGCGCGCCAGCAGGGTCACCGGCCCGGCGCCGGCGAGCCGCACCCGCGCCACGAAGCGGCGCCAGGACCACGGCCCTGCGGCCGGCTGCAGTTCCGCCGGCTGCCAGCTCGCGCCAGCGTCAGCCGAGACGGCGACGGCGGCGGCGCCGCCCTGGCCGCCCCAGGCATGTCCCCCAACCTCGAGCGATAGCCCGGCGCGGGTCCGAAACCCGTCTGCCGGCATGGTCACCAGCGCCTTCACGGGCATCGCGGTGATCACCTCGAAATTGGCGGGGTCGACGGGCTCACCCGGCCGGACGGGCCGGAGCGGCAGCCGATAGTCGTTGCCGCCCATGCGCGCCCCGTCATGCTCGCAATCGCGCACCCGCAACCGTGTCAGCCATTTCTGCCATGCCGAGCCGGGGTAGCCAGGCGCCACGACACGCAGCGGTCCACCATGCAGCCATGGCAGGGTGGCACCGTTCATCGCGAAGGCCAGAAGGGTGTCGGGGTGCAGCGCCTTGGACAGGGGAAGGCCGCGCGACAGGGCGGCGGCCCCGGTCCGGTCGCAGTCCGGACTGTCGTGTCCGGTGTAGACGGCGCAGTCCGCCGGCCCGCAGGCGGCCAGAACATCCGCCATCCGCACACCCGTCCAGCGCGCGCAGGCAACCGCCCCGTGGGACCACGGCACGCCGTCGGTTTGTGGATCGAAGAAGGCCCGTCCGTTGCCGGCACATTCCAGCACGGCCTCGACCGTGTGCACGGGAAAGCGTGCGGAGAGCGCGGCCACCGTCAGCCGCAACGGGCGCTCGACAGCCCCCTCAACCGCAAGAACCCAGCGGGACGGGTCGTCCACACGGGCCGGAAGCCGGCCATTGTTGCGGACGAAGAAGGCCGGCGGCGGCGTCAGCGGCGGGTCAAGGTGGTGCGGCCAAGCCTCGGCATTCAGGAACGGATCGTCGAAGACCCGCAGGTCCGGCTTGCCGGCGGCAAGCAGCAAGCGTTCGTCCGCATCCGACATGCCTAGACCTCGCGCTGGTTCCCCGGCTCCAATCTGGGGGCGTGGGGGCATGAGGTCCAGCAGGGATCAGAATTCGTCCCAGCTGCCGCCAGCCACCTTACGGGGCAGAGCCCGCCGGGCGGCGGACTTTGTCGCCGCCTGGTGACTGGCGCCCTTCTGCGCAACGGGCCTCCTGGCCGTCCGGCGAAGGCGGTCGGACTCGCCGGCCCCGGCTGGGCAGTGCTTTCCGGGCGCCCAAGACCTCATGGTTGATGACCCCTCAGGGCGCCCGGTCCTGCACATGTCTTGAGCAATGAATTTGAATCGACCCTTAATTTGTCCGACGGCAACCCGTTAATTTCAAATCCCACATAAATGACATGACATTTGCGGCTAACGTGAATGAAATTGAATGATTTTGCTAAAGATTATCGCCCGGTTTAGCGCGCTTGATGCTTACACAGATTGGGGCAAACGGCGGGCCGAACGTTAATCTGGAAAGGCTTTCTTAAGCTTCAGGTCCTATCCCGGATGGTGCAGATCTTTTTGGGAGGACGTGTCGGTGGACGCAGCATTGGCAGCCCAGCCCAGCCGAGAGGCGCTCTTCGACCTGGCAAACCTGGCGAAGGACACTTTCTCCGCCGGAGAATCGCTGAGGCTCGATGCATCGGCCGCCGAACAGGTTACGCCGGCTGTGATCCAGCTCATCCTGTCCATCGCGCGGACGGCGCGCGAAAGCGGTGCAGGCTTCACCCTCGTGACTCCCAGCGCCCAGCTGGTCGACGACTTCCAGACGTTCGGCCTCTTCGCCGACATGATGACCATTGCGATGGAGTAGACGGTGCGCATCCTGGCTATCGACGATACGCGAACCCTGCGTGAGCTGCTGTGCCGAACCCTGCGTGCCGCACGCTATGACGTGGTCGAGGCGGAGAATGGCGAGGAGGGGTTGACCCGTTTCGCCGACCACCGTCCCGACGTGGTGATCACCGATCTCAACATGCCTGTTCTCGACGGGATCGAGTTCACCCGCGCCGTCCGGGCGCGCGCCGATGGCGGCGAGGTGCCGATCATCATCCTGACGACCGAGAGCGGCGCCGAAATCAAGGCCGAGGGTCGCAAGGCTGGAGCCACCGCCTGGATGGTCAAGCCGTTCGACCCTCAGCGTCTGCTCGACATGCTCACCCGTTTCCAGAAGTGACCGCACATGGACGCGCTGGCTGAAATTCGCAACATCTACTTCGACGAGTGCGACGAGTTTGTCGGGCTCCTCGAAGGCTACCTCGCCGCCATGGGTGAGGGCCGCGCGACCGACGAGGACATTCACGGCGCCTTTCGCGCCGTGCATTCGATCAAGGGCGGCGCCGGCGCTTTCGCGCTCACAGAACTGGTGGAGTTCTCGCATCTGTTCGAGGCCTGCCTCGATGCGCTTCGCTCCGGGCGGATGTCGATCACCGATGCGCCCGTCGACGTGTTGCTGCAGGCCGGCGACGTGCTTGGCGAGCTCATCAATGCCGCGCGCGAGAGCCGGTCGACGCCCGTGCCCCCGGCCGTGGTCGAGGCCCTGCAGGCGATGTCGGGCGGCAAGCTGAAGCGCGCGGCCCCGCAGGTCGCCAACCAGGCGACCCTGGAAATCGCCCTTGAAGCGCCCGCCCCCGTGCCCGCCGCCGCAGTGTCTGAAGAACCGGCTTCGACCGGGCGCAAGGTCGAAATCAAGATTGCTCCCGACAAGGGCCTCTTCAAACGGGCGATCGACCCGCGCATGATTTTCAAGGCGCTGCGCACACTGGGCGAGCTGGAGGTCACCTGCGACGCCAGCGCGGTGCCGCCGGTCGCTCTTCTCGAGCCGCTGGACTGCCACCTGACGTGGTCGCTGGTCCTGCTCACCGAGGCACAGACCGACATGATCGTCGAGACGCTGGAAATGTTCCTGGCGGACGACGAGTTCCTGCTGGGCGATTCCGGCAGTTCAAACGCGGCGGAACCGGTGCCGGCGCCCGTCGTCACGCAGAGCGTTCCCGAAGCGGCCGCAGCGGCTGCACCGCGCGCGGTGCATGATGCCGATCACGCGCCAGCGCCGGCCCCGGTCGCCACCGGAACCGTTGCCGCCCCGCCGCCCG
>JBMOJG010000108.1:0-7844 GCA_049316925.1 Alsobacter sp.
CCTGATGCGCCAATGGCGCATGTTCCACATCGTCGACGACCCGGGCCGCTCGGCGCTCGCCGTCGACGCCATCCACGACGAGCGCGGCTACCGGCGCATGCGCCGGGCGCTGGCGCGCCAATACGATGTCGCCTGGACCGATCCCGACATCCAGGTCGTCGATGTCGACCTGGCCGGCGACCGGCGATTGATCCTGAATCACAGTGTCATCAACAAGATGACGCTTGATCCCGACGACACCGCCCGGGTGCTGCAGCATCTTGCCGACCTGTGGGGCTACGACGTGCTGCTGCGCGAGGTCGACCAGGCCGATGGCGCTGCCCTGAAGGAGCACCGCGCGAGTGCCCAGCCGATCGCCCGTTAGGCCGGTGGCCTGACACTCGGCGCGCGCACCCGCTTGTCCGCATAACCGGCTGCGGTTTCGCGGTTCGCCATCCCCACGGTGTCCCTGGCTGAACGACGCGGCCAGAGGGGGCCGCCCCCTGCCGCAGGGGCTGGCGCGCCCGCTACGACGCGCTACTGTCCCCGGCGTACAGAACCCGGAGAGATTGCCATGGGCACCACCATCCGCCTGACGGCCGCAGACGGCCACGTCCTGTCCGCCTACCAGGCCGAGCCGGCCGGCACGCCCCGCGGCGCCGTGGTGGTGCTGCAGGAGATCTTCGGCGTCAACAATCACATCCGGCGCGTGACCGACGACTATGCGGCCGCAGGCTACCGGGCGATTGCGCCGGCGCTGTTCGACCGGACCGAGCACGGCATCGAACTTGGCTATGGCCTGGACGATATGGCCAGGGGCATCGCGCTGAAGACGCAAAGCCCGCTGGACACCGCCCTGCTCGACATTGCCGCTGCCCGCGACGCGGTGTCCGGTGCCGGCAAGGTCGGGGTCGTCGGCTATTGCTGGGGCGGGTTCCTCGTCTACGCCACGGCGTGCCGGCTGCCGGGCTTTGCGGCAGCGTCGAGCTATTACGGCGGCGGCGTCGCCGGCATGCTGAACGAAACGCCCGCGATTCCGATCATCTTCCATTTCGGCGAACGCGACCGGCACATCACGGCCGAGCATGTCGCCAGCGTGCAGGCGGCGCTGCCGCAGGTGTCGGTTTTCGTCTATCCGGCCGACCACGGCTTCAACTGCGGGGATCGCGCCGCGTTTGACGCTCCCAGCGCCGAACTGGCGCGCGAGCGGACGCTCCGGTTCTTCGGCGAAAAGGTCGGCTGATCAGGCCGGTCGTTTCCGGCCTGCGGCAAGCGCGACGAACGCGGCTAGCCCTGCCACCGCCACGGCCAGGAAGGCGCTGTCGTACCGTCCGGTGGCGGCCGACAGCACCGCAAAGCCGATGGGGCCTGCGACATAGCCGAGGAACGTCACCAGTGTGGCGCCTGCCGTGGCCTCGCCGATCCGCCCGGCCGGCGCGTGACGCGCGATCTCCGCCAGATGGACCCCGTTCCAGCTCGACACGGTGATGCCGGCAAGCCCGCCCAGCAGGCAAACGGCCAGCAGCGGCGTCGCCTGGTCGACGAAGGCGAATCCGGTCATGGTCGCCGCCATCGCCAGTGCGTTCCAGCGCAGCGTCCTCAAGCCCGATCCCCAGCGGTCCGAGATCCAGCCGAGCGCAACACGCCCGAAGATGCCGGTCCCCTGGGTCACCGCGAACACGAACCCTGCGGTCGCCAGGTCGTAGCCCAGGCTGTCCACCAGCCAGGTCACCGTGAAGGCAAACAGCGCCCCCTGGCCGATGGCAAAGAACGCCCCGGCAGCCATGAGTCGCCGCAGCACCGGCGACGACAGGGCGAAGCGCAGCGGCGCCATCATGTTCGACGGTGCCAGCAGGACCCGCAGGCCGACCGGCTGGTCCGGCACGCGACCGGCGTCGACGCTGGCGCGGATCGGCTGAACCAGCAGCACCGTCAGCAGCGGCACCGCGGCGAGCAGCAGCACCGCGTCCCGCCAGTCCATGCGGGCGACGAGCCAGGGCAGCGCGAGGCCGGCCGCGACCCCGCCCACCGGCACGCCGGCCTGCTTCAGCGAGAAGATCAGCGTGCGGTGCGCCGGCGGCGCATGGCGCAGCAGCACCTCGCTGCCTGCCGGTGCCGAGGGGCCATAGCCGATGCCGATCAGGATGTTGGCCGCCAGAACCGCCAGCCAAGTTGGCGGCGTCAGCAGGACGAGGCCAAGTCCGGCCAGCACGAGACCCGCCTGCAGCGACCGGATCGGTCCGAACCGGCGGATCAGCGGCGTTCCGATCGCCAGAACGACGATGGAGCCGAGCGTCCCCAGGCCGGAGAACACGCCGACGGATTCGGGTGCGAGGCCGGTTGCCGCGGTGAACAGCGGTGCGCAGGTGGGGACCAGCCGGGCGAGAAACGACATCGTCGTCTGGATCGCCAGTGTCGCGACCAGCGGCAGCAGCCACAGCGCCCGCGGCCCGCCTGGCCGGCTTCCGTCTTGCTGCATCTGCGTTCCCCCAAACCCTGCCTAGCAGAGGCTGCGCAAACCACGAAGCGTTCGGACATGCGCTACAAGTCTGCCTGTTCTGCTTGTCTGCGCGCCAACTCTGGATAGGCTGGCTGAAAATGGGTGGAGCCTCAGCAGAACGGGCCGCGGTCGGCGTGAAATCGCCCAATGGCGGGCTTGCCGGACGGCTGCGGCAGCGCGAGAACAGCAGGGCAGGAGACAGCAACATGCGAGGGGAAACGCCACGCACCGCGCCGATCGGGATCCTCACGGTTTCCGACCGCGCCAGCCGCGGTGAATATCCCGACAAGGGCGGGCCCGGAATTGTTGCAGCGCTGGAGGCCATTCTGGCGACCCCGTGGCGCCCGGTGGCGAGGATCGTGCCGGACGAGCGCGGCGCGATTGAGGCCGCCCTTATCGATCTTGCGGATGCCCAGGGCTGCACCCTCATCCTCACCACCGGTGGCACCGGTCCAGCGCTCCGCGACGTGACCCCTGAAGCCACCGAGGCGGTCTGCACCCGGATGATGCCGGGTTTCGGTGAGTTGATGCGCACCGCGAGCCTGCGCGAGGTGCCGACGGCCATTTTGTCGCGGCAGACGGCAGGCATCCGCGGGAAGAGCCTCATCGTCAACCTGCCCGGCAAGCCGGCGTCGATCCGCACCTGCCTCAATGCAGTTTTTCCAGCGATTCCCTATTGCGTTGACCTCATCGACGGCGACTGGATGGACACCGACCCCAACGTCTGCATCACGTTCAGGCCGGGCCGATAATTGCCACGGCAGGGCGAACCGCGGGGTGCTCGCCAAGGTGCTCGCCAGGTCGCGTGCGTTGACAAAACCGATGTTGCAATGCATATAACTCTCATCTGACGCACACCCCGCGTGGGCCGGTCAGCTGCCGAAGTTGCAGCAACCGCCCCCGTGCGAAGCGGGGCAGAGGCGGGCGCAAGACGCCTGCCGGCGACGCTTCGGCCCACTGGCCGAGACCGCGCCCCAACAACGAAAGACGTTCTTCCTTGACCAGTTTCTCTGAACTCGGCCTCAATGAGCCGATTCTGAAGGCGCTTGACGGCGAGGGCTACACGACCCCGACCCCGATCCAGGCGCAGGCCATCCCCCTCGTGATGGCAGGCAACGACCTTCTGGGCATCGCCCAGACGGGCACCGGCAAGACGGCGGCGTTCGCGCTGCCGATCCTGCATCGCATGGCCCTCGACAAGCGCCCTGCGCCCGCCAAGGGCTGCCGGGTGCTGGTGCTCAGCCCCACCCGTGAACTCGCCGGCCAGATCGCCGAGAGCTTCCGGGTCTACGGCAAGCACACCGGCTTCCGCTGCGCCGTAATCTTCGGCGGCGTTTCGATGAATCGCCAGATTCAGGAAATGCAGCGCGGCGTCGACGTTCTTGTCGCAACGCCGGGACGGCTGATGGACCTGATCGGCCAGCGGGCCGTCGACATCGGCCGCATCGAGGTCCTCGTCCTCGACGAAGCCGATCAGATGCTCGACATGGGCTTCATCCACGCCATCCGCAAGCTGGTGAAGCTGATCCCGGCCAAGCGCCAGAGCCTGTTCTTCTCGGCCACCATGCCGAAGGAGATCGCCGAGCTGGCCGGCTCGCTGCTGCGTGACCCGGTTCGCGTGGCGGTGACGCCTGTCGCCACCACCGCCGAGCGCGTCGACCAGCATGTCATCTTCGTCGACACCCAGCGCAAGCAGGACCTGCTGCACCGCCTGCTCGCCGACGATCCGTCGATTGCCCGGGCGCTGGTGTTTTCGCGGACCAAGCATGGCGCCGACCGTGTCGTGCGCCGCCTCGAGGCCGCCGGCTTTCCGGCCGCCGCCATCCACGGCAACAAGAGCCAGAACGCCCGAGAGCGCGCATTGGCGGACTTCAAGGCCGGCCGCTCGCGCCTGCTGGTCGCCACCGACATCGCCGCCCGCGGTATCGATGTCGAGGGTGTGACGCATGTGGTGAACTACGACCTGCCGAACATCCCCGAAAGCTATGTCCACCGCATCGGCCGTACCGCGCGCGCCGGCGCGGCCGGCATCGCCATCTCGTTCTGCGCCGGCGACGAGCGTGCCTTCCTGCGCGACATCGAGCGTGTCACCCGCCAGAAGGTCCCGGTGGCACCGCCGCCGGCCGGCTTCCTGATCGGCGGCCCGGCCGACGCGGCGGATCCAAAGGCGCCGCGCGGCGAGGAGCGCGAGCGCTCCGGCCCGCAGGGTCGCAACGGCCGCCCGTCCGGCGGTCGCCCGGGCGGTCAGCGCAGCGGCGCGTCGCGCAGCGAGCGTTCCGACGGCGGATCGCGCAATGACAGCCGCCCGGCACGCTCCGGCGAGGGCCGGGCTGCCGGCCCGGCCGGCGGTCGCGACGACCGCCGCCCTGCCGCCAAGGCGCCGCAGGCTGCACGCCCGCGGGATGCTGCCCGCCCGTCCAGCTCGGACGCGGGTGGCGGTGGCGGACCGTGGCGTGAATGGTCGCGCGAGGGCCGCGGTCGCTGACTGGACCGCATGTGTTGCGAAAGGCCCGGCTTTGCCGGGCCTTTTTTTGTGGTGCCGTTCTAAACCGTTTGAATGGCCGAGGAGTGCTTCGCGACAGACTGACATGTCAGCTTGATCGTGGCGTGGACGCGCGCTAGGCTCCCCCGAGAAAATAGGTTGGAAGACGCCCGCGACGTGTCAGAATGCGGCAGAGGCGGCTCAGACCAGCCCGAAAACGGTGAGGGAGACACCATGTCCAAGGACGGCTTCAAGGATCTGTCGCGTCGCGACGTACTGCGTACCGGCGTGGCCGCATCGGCGCTCGGCGTCATCGCGGCGCCCGCGCTGGTCCGCACGGCCAACGCCCAGTCGAAATTCGACTGGAAGCGCTACGCCGGCGAAAAGCTCGACGTCATGATGGTGAAAAATCCTCGGTCCGACCTGCTGCAGGGCGCCGAGAAGGAGTTCTTCGATCTGACCGGCATCACCGTGTCGTCGGAGCAGATTCCCGAGCAGCAGCAGCGCCAGAAGGCGATGATCGAGTTCTCGTCGGGCCGTCCGACCTTCGACGTCACCATGCTGGCCCTGCATGTGCAGAAGCGACTGTCCTACAAGGGCAAGTGGACCGAGGATCTGCGTCCCTACATCGCCAATCCGGAGATGACCAATCCCGAGTTCGACTTTGCCGATTTCGGCAAGGCTGGCCTCACCTTCGCCACCCAGGCCGACGGCGTGATGAACACGCTGCCGCATTTCGTCGATTTCTGGATGCTCTACTACAACAAGGAGCTGTTCGCCCAGAAGGGCATTGAGTACCCCAAGTCGATGGCCGAAATCGTCGACGCGGCCGCCAAGCTGAACGACCCGGGCAAGGGCGTCGCCGGCTTTGTGTCCCGCGGCCTGAAGAACGCCAACATCCCGGTGTGGACGAGCTGGCTGCTCGGGCAGGGGCTCGAGACCATCGACCCCGCGACCGGCCAGCTCAACACCGACGGTGCCGAGGCGATCTGGGCGGCCGAGCTCTATCGCAAGCTGAACAAGGACTACGCTCCTCCGGGCACCATCGGGTTCAACTGGAACGAGTGCCAGACGACATTCGCCCAGGGTCGCGCCGCCATGTGGCTCGACGGCATCGGCTTCGCCACGCCGCTGGAGGATCCGACAAAGTCCAAGATCGTCGGCAAGGTCGGTTATGGCGTGACGCCGCCCGGTCCGAAGGCGCATCACTCGGCCATCTTCGCCGACGGCATGGGCATCTCCCAGGGATCGAAGAAGAAGGGCGCGGCCTGGTACTATGTGCAGTGGGCCTGCAACAAGAAGAACCAGCTCGCCATGCTGAAGGCCGGCGCCGGCGCTCCCGCCCGCCAGTCGCCCTTCAACGACCCCGAGGGGACGAAGTCGACGATGTTCGCCAAGGACTATTTCGACTGCATGGCCAACTCCGGCAAGATCGGCCGGCCCGGCCTGCCGCAGATCATCCCGGTCACCGAGTTCCGCGACATCTTCGGCGTAGCGCTCACCAACACCCTGTCGGGCGCCGATCCGGCAACCGAGCTGAAGAAGGCCACCGAGACCTTCAAGCCGGTGCTGGCGAAGTCCGAGCAGGGCTGAGCTTGCGCAGGGGCGGACGCTCCGCCCGTCCAACCTGTCGCGCGTGGCCGTCGGCCGCGCGCTTTTTGCCTCCGGGAACCGCTGCATGAGCCAGACCACGGTCGAGACCCCGCTGAGCCTGCGTCCCGGCGCGGCCGGCGCGCGGCCAAGCGGCCAGCGGCACGATTTCTCCCGCAAATACTGGGTCTTCGCGGTCCCGGCGACCGCCGTCATCCTGGCCGTCATCGTCTTTCCCTGGGTGTTCACCGTCTTCATGTCGGTCCAGGACTGGAAGATCGGCGGCGGGGTCGATTTCGTCGGCCTCGAGAACTACCGCCAGCTGGTCAATGACGAGCGCTTCCGCGAGTCGATGGTGATCACCTTCTGGTTCACGGTGCTCGCCGTGGTGATTCCGGTCGTGCTCGGCACCGCGGCCGCGCTGGTCTTCCACCGCGAGTTCCCGGCCCGCGGGCTGCTGCGGACGATCTTCGTCATGCCCATGATGGCGACGCCCGTCGCGGTGGCGCTGGTGTGGAAGATGATGTTCCACCCGCAGCTCGGCGTGCTGAACTATCTGCTGTCGCTGGTCGGCATTCCGCCCAGCGCCTGGGTGTTCAGCCCCGACACGGTCATCCCGACGCTGGTGATGGTCGAGGTCTGGCACTGGACCCCGCTGGTGATGCTGATCGTGCTGGGGGGCCTCGCCGGCCTGCCGCGCGAGCCCTACGAGTCGGCGGTGATCGACGGTGCCAACAGCTGGCACATGTTCCGCTACATCACGCTGCCGCTGCTCTGGCCCTACATCATGATCGCGCTGATCATCCGGACGATCGATGCGCTCAAGGTTTTCGACATCATTTTCGTCATCTCGGAGGGCGGGCCCGGCACGGCGTCCGAGACACTGAACATCTTTCTCTATTTGCAGGCCTTCCAGTTCTACAAGATCGGCTACGCGTCGGCCGTGGTGGTGATCTTCTTCGTCATCATCATCGCGCTGTCCTTGCTGCTGCTCTACACGCGGCAGAAGTCGAAGTGGAACGCGTGATGCCGGCAGCGTTCTTGCCACTCCACGACCTGTCGATCGCACCGGGAACGGATTGCAACCGGGTGGACAATGCCGCCGGTCGCATGGCTTGGGGAGGATGCCGCCCGTGAGCACGCTCACCCTCAAGCGCGTCGCACTCAAGGCAGGCTTTGCCTTCTCCGTGTTCCTGCTGGTCTCGCCGGCAATCCTCGTCTTCCTGTGGATGCTGTCGCTGTCGCTGAAGAACGAGGTCGACAACACCGCCTGGCCGCCGGTCTTCATCCCCA
>JBMOJG010000109.1:0-7824 GCA_049316925.1 Alsobacter sp.
GCCGCGCCAGCAGCGCCGCCTGCACCGGCCGCACCATCCGCACCGCAATGTCGGCATCGCGCCGCAGCAGGTCCTCGCTGCGGGCGCCGAGCACCAGCTCCAGCTCGATGCCGGGATGATCGTCGCGCAGGCCCCGCAGGATCGGCGGCAGCACCTCGGCGCCCACCGCGGTGCTGGCCGCGATGCGGACCGTGCCGCGCCCGCCGCCCGCGGCCCCGGTGGCAGCCCGCGACAGCGCCGCGGCAGCGGCCTCCATCGCCTCGGCGTGCGGCAGCAACGCCACCGCTCCGCCGGTCGGCACCAGCCCGCCGGGAGAGCGGGTGAACAGCGCGAGCCCGAGCGCCTGCTCCAGCGCATCGACATGCCGTCCGACTGTCGGCTGGGTCGTGCCGAGCACCCGAGCGGCACCCGAGAGGCTTCCCTGCCGGGCCACGGCCAGGAACGCCCGCATCAGGCTCCAGTCGGGATCAGCAGGGCGACCGGTCAAGCCAGCTCCTTCAGATCATACAAATTCGAATAGCTATTGCACAGAACTCAACAATTTTCAATAGCATGGGCCTGTGGGACCGTTGGTGATCAGAACTGGAGATCGGCCATGAGCATCACACCTCTCACCCACTCGCCCGGCCCGCGCCATGCGCTGGTGCTGGGCGCCACCGGCGGCCTTGGCGGCGCCCTGTCGGCGGGACTGCTGGCCCGCGGCTGGACGGTGATGGCGCTGTCGCGCACGCCCACCGCAGCCGCCTGCCCCGGCCCGATCCACTGGCATCAGGGTGATGCCCTGCGCCTCGAGGACGTCCTCGCCGCGGCACAGGGGGCCGCTCTCATCGTGCACGCGGTCAACCCGCCCGGCTATCGCGACTGGCGTGGCCTCGCGATCCCGATGCTGGCCAACTCCATCGCGGCCGCCGCAGCGGCCGGAGCGCGCCTGCTGTTTCCCGGCAATGTCTATAATTTCGGGCCCGATGCCGGCTCGGTGGTGGCGGAGGATGCGCCGCAGAACCCGGCGACCCGCAAGGGCCGGGTCCGGGCCGACATGGAGGCGATGCTGCGGCAGGCCGCCAACCGGGGGACGCGCAGCCTCGTGGTCCGGGCCGGCGACTTCTTCGGACCGGGCGTGACCCAATCCTGGTTCGCCCAGCTCATCGCCAAGACGGCGCTCGCACCGCGGCCCGGCATCACCTATCCGGGTGGCGACCCGCAGGCCGGCCATGCCTGGGCCTTCATGCCCGACCTTGCCGAGACGATGCTCCGCCTCGTCGACCGCGAGGCCGAATTGCCGACCTTCGCCGATTTCCACTTCGGCGGCCGTTGGGTCGCGCCAGGTCTCGACATGGCGCATGCGGTGCGCGACGCCATCAGCCGGCCGGACCTGCCGGTCCGGATCATGCCCTGGTGGCCGCTGGTGCTTGCGGCCCCCTTCGCGACGTTCCCGCGGGAAGCACTTGAGATGCGCTACCTATGGTCGCGCTCTGTTCGGCTCGACAACCGGAAGCTCGTCGCCCTGCTCGGCGAGGAGCCGCACACGCCCCTGGCCGACGCCGTTCGCGGTGCCCTCGGCCTGCCGCTGGCTGAAGCCGTGGCGCACCCCGTCCCAGTAGCCGCCTGACCTTCAAAAGGAGACCATACCGATGTCTGCGATCCCCGTTTCCGGACGCGTTTCGGTGTCCACCTCCCTGCCTGCCACCACCACGCCCCGGCTCGTGGCTGGGCTTGCCGTCCTGCAGGTCGCCCTCTTCGCCGTCCCGATGGTGGTGCTGGGCCGCGCCATCGGCTGGCCGGCCAGCCTGCGCCTGCCGGCCTCCGAGGCGCTGCCCCTCGTCGCCGCCAACCTGCAGGCAGTGCTTGTCGGCTACTGGGCCTACCTGCTCGTCTCGGTGGCGATGGTGCCGCTGGCCTTCGCCCTGCGGTCGCTGGCCGCCGAGCACGGCCGCAGCGGCCCGATGATCGACGCCCTGGCGTTCCTTGGCGCCGCCGCCGGCATCCTGAAGACGCTGGGCATCGTCCGCTGGCTCTCCGCGATGCCGGCGCTGGCCACCGCCCATGCCGGTGCGGATGCGGCCGGGCGCACCACCCTCGAGACCGCCTATCTGGCGCTGAACGCCTATGCGGGCTCGATCGGTGAACTGCTGGGCGTCCAGCTTCTGTCCGGCCTGTGGCTGCTGGGCACCGCAGCGGTTCTGTTCGGGATAGGCCTGCGGCTTACCGCCCTGCTCGGCAGTCTCGCCGGCCTGCTGTTCCTTGCCACGACGCTGCGGACCTTCGACCCCGCCATAGCGGCGCTGCAGTCCGTTGCCGTCCCGGTGGCGCTGCTGTGGTTCCTCGTCCTCGCCGCAGCGATGCTGCGCCGACGCGCCGCGTGACGACGGAACCTCGGTCCGCGCCGCGTCAACCGACCGTGGCCGGCTGACCGATGAGACAACCAACCGGTGAGACAACCAACCGGCCTGGGCGCCTGCGCGCTCAGGCCGTCGCTGCGCCGGCAGGGGCAGGCCCAGCCTTCGCCATGAAGGCATCGAGTGCGGCACGCGCGTCGGCGTTGAGCCGCAGGCCGAGCTTGCTGCGCCGCCACAGCACGTCGTCGGCGGTGACCGCCCACTCCTTGTCCATCAGCCAGCGAACCTCGCGCTCGGTGAGGTCCGCGCCGAAGCGCCTCCCCAGGCCGGCCATGCCGTCCGCCCCCGTCAGGATGGCGCGCGTGTCCGTGCCATAGGCGCGCACGAGACGCGCCACCAGGCCGCGCTCCGCCCAAGGCTGCTCGGCCAGAATGGCAGCGACGAGCGCGTCATAGCCCGTCGCGGGAAAATCGCCGCCCGGCAGCTGCGCGGCCCCGGTCCAGGACGGCTTGTCCAGCACCGGCAGATGGCCGGTCAAGCGCGCCAGCGCCGCCTCGGCCAGCCGCCTGTAGGTGGTGATCTTGCCGCCAAACACCGACAGCAGCGGCGCGGCCGCGTCCGGCGCGTCGAGCACGAGGACGTAGTCGCGCGTCGCCTCCTGGGCGCTGGAGGCCCCGTCGTCGTAGAGCGGCCGCACGCCCGAATAGGTCCACACCACGTCCTCGCGACGGATGGGCGCGCTGAAATACTCGCTCGCCGCCGCGCACAGATAGGCGATCTCCGCCTCGCTGGCGGTCACCGCCCGCGGATCGCCGCGGTAGTCGGTGTCGGTCGTGCCGATCAGGGTGAAATCACGCTCATACGGGATCGCGAAGATGATGCGGCCGTCGGCATTCTGGAAAATATAGCAACGATCATGGTCATAGAGCTTGCGCACGACGATGTGGCTGCCCTGCACGAGGCGGACACCGGCGCCCGCATTGGCGCGCACCACCCCGGTCAGGACATCGGCCACCCAAGGGCCGGCGGCGTTGACCAGCGCCCGGGCGCGGATCGTCTCCTCGGCCCCACTCTCATGACGGACGGTCACGACCCAGTGGCCATCCTCGCGGTTGGCCGCAGCGACCCGGGCCCGGGTCCGCACGACGGCACCGCGCTCGGCCGCATCGCGCGCGTTGAGCACGACAAGCCGGCTGTCCTCGACCCAGCAATCGGAATACTCGAACGCCCGGCGAAACTGGCGCGACAGCGGCTGGCCGACGGGATCCGTGGCCAGGTCGAGCCCGCGCGTCGCCGGCAGCAGGCGCCGGCCGCCCAGATGGTCATAGAGGAACAGCCCAAGCCGGAGCAGCCACCAGGGCCGCAGTCCGGCATGGTGCGGCAGAACGAAGCGCAGCGGCCAAACGATGTGCGGTGCCATGGCCCACACCACTTCGCGCTCGGTCAGAGCCTCGCGCACCAACCGGAACTTGTAGTGCTCGAGATAGCGCAGCCCGCCATGGATCAGCTTGGTCGAGGCCGAGGACGTCGCGCCGGCAAGGTCGCCCTGCTCGTAGAGCGCCACGGAGGCACCCCGGCCGGCAGCATCCCGTGCGATGCCGCAGCCATTGATGCCGCCGCCGATCACCACGATGTCGAAAACCGCACTCACGCCGCAGACGCCTCCCGTCCCACGAGGTTCTAGCCGAACCCGTGCAGCGGCGGCAGGTCCCAGAGCCGAAAATCCGGCCTCCGTCAATCGTGCCGCAGGTCGGCCGCACCCAGGCGGAAACCACTCACGGTCTGGCGTCCGGCACCAGCTCGGCCACCGGCTCTCCTGCCTCGGCCGCGGCGTCGAGCGCGGCCCAGTCAGTCTCGTCGATGCGATGGAACACGACCAGATCGCCCGGCGACAGCAGGAACACCGGGTCCCGCCCGGGCTGGTAGGTCCGCACCGGCGTGCGCCCGAGCAGGTGCCATCCGCTGGGAGCGGCGAGGCACTGCACGGCGGCCTGCACGCCGCCGATCGAGATCGTGCCGGGCGGCGTCAACAGCCGCGGATCGTCGCGGCGTGGCGTCGCGATGCTCTGGTCGAGGCCACCCAGATAGGAAAAGCCCGGCAGGAATCCGATCATGTAGACGCGATAGTCGCCGGCGCAATGCCGCGCCACGACCTCGTCGGGCGTAAGGCCATGGCGTCGGGCAACGTCCTCGAGGTCGATGCCATACTCGCCCCCGTACACCACCGGGATGCGCCAGCGGCGCCCCGCGGCAGGCCGGGCGGGAGCCGAGGCCGCCAGGTTCAAGAGCAGCGCCGCCACCGCGTCGAAGCCGATCGCGACGGGGTCGTAATGCACCATCAGTGACCGGTAGGTCGGCACCGCCTCGACGAAGCCGGCAAACGGCGCTTCTGCCAGCGCCATGTCCAACGCCAGGACGCGGTCGTTCAGCGTCGCGTCGACGGTGTCGCCGAACTCGACGGACACGGCACTGTCGCCGCAGGGCAGGATGCGTGGTGGTGGATCGAGGGTCATCGGCAACGGGCCAGTTGCGGGAGGGCAGACGAAAGCATCAACGCGGCGCCGCGTCCAATCCACAGGCGCGATGCGTGGCCATAAACGGATCTCATTGTTGGCCACCGTTGCATCGCGCGCCAGTCAGGATCCGGCTCCGCCGCGCCGCACCTGCTCCGCCATCGCCACCTCCTCGGCAATCCGCTCCACCGGCTCGGCGACCGCGCCGGAGGGGGCGGCGACCAGCTTGCCGGAACCCTGTCGGGCGGCGAGCAGCAGATGCCCGCCATCAGCCGCACGCTGATGACACGCCCGCGCCTGCTGCGGCTCGACGAGCCGTCGCATGGCATCATGCGCAAGTGCGTGGACGAGATCTTGCAGACCGTGGTCACATCCACAAGGCCGGGCTGACGATCCTGCCGGTCGCGCAGCGGCTGGCCGGAAGCCTCGCCATCGCCGAACGGGCCCTCATCATCAAGACAGGCCGCATCGTGATGGCCGGAGCCGCCGCCGGGATCGCTGCGGCCCCCAGCATCCGCACCGCCTGTCTGGCGATCAGAGAGGCCCTCTGCCCTTCGCGGCCCTACGCCGCGCCGGCCATGGCGCGCGCCGCAAAGGCGCTGGCCATCATGCCGAACACGAACAGCGGCACGCCGAAGCCGCTGTACCACAGCGCCTTCTCCACCGGCGCGCGCAGGAACACCCGCATCATCACGAGTTGCGCGGCGAGGAACGCCGCCACGATGCGGCCTGCAGCGGATGCACCCACATCAGCAGCAGCGCAATTACCACCAGCTGGGGCAGCGCCATGATGGCGCACGCCGCCTCCGCCGCACCGTCAGCGCCCAGCAGCACCGGCAGCGAGTTGATGCCCATCTGGCGGTCGCCGGTGATCGCCTTGAAGTCGTTCAGCGTCATGATGCCGTGCGCACCGACGCTGTACAGGAACGCCAGGATCAGCACCGGCGCCGGCGGCAGCGCGCCGCCGAGCATCGCCGCCGCGCCCGTCACCCAGGCCAGCCCCTCATAGGAGAAGCCGCAGGCGGCGTTGCCGAGCCAGCCATTCTGCTTCAGCCGCAGCGGTGGCGCGCTGTAGGCCCAAGCGAGAACCAGCCCGATGGCGGCCGAGACCAGCACCCAGAGGCCCAGCGTCGCCGCCACTGCGAGCGACAGCACGGTCCAGATGCCGGCGATGTAGAGCCCCCAGCGGCCCGGGATGCGGCCGGACGGGATCGGCCGATGCGGCTCGTTGATGGCATCGACGTCGCGGTCGTACCAGTCGTTGATCGCCTGGCTCATGGCGCAGACCAGCGGGCCGGCGAGGATGATCCCCGTCAGCGCCACGGTCCAGTGCGACAGGATCGGCACGCCCGACGACACCACCCCGCAGGCGAAGGCCCACATCGGCGGAAACCAGGTGATCGGCTTCAAGAGTTCAAGCACCGCCAACGGCGCCGGATAGGTCCCGGCCACGGGCCGCCCGCCTCCGGCAGCCGGCCCCGGACGATCCTGTTGCGGAGTAGCGGAGCTCACGGATCGCAACCTTCCTGCAGAGGAAATCGCCCGAGTGTGGTGCAGCCGTCCTGACACTGCAAGGCGTCAAGTCGAGAGGATCAGTCGTCTCTCAGACCAGTCCGATATCGGTCCGTGTCTGCAGCAGTGCCGGGTCGGCGCCATGGCGGGCGGCAAGGTCACGCATGTCGGGTCGGTCGAGAAACACGAAGCGGCCGGCGTCCCAGAACACCTCGTCGTCGAACGCGATCGTCGCGTCGAAGAGCTGGCCGCAGACCTCGCCGGGATTGGCGCCGACCATGTGGAAATGGGTGTAGCGCGGGCTGCCGAAAACGACCGCACCCCAGCGCTCCATGTTGGCGCGCGCGTCGCCGGGATAGAAGGTGGTCGGGTTCAGCCCGGTATGCCAGCTGTCGATGCGCCGCGCGTCGCAGGAAAACCGGCGCCCCACCCGGTCGAGATGGGCTTCGACGCGCCGTGCCAGCGCCGGGTCCGCGGCCGAGATTGCGGTGATGCGCCCCTGCTCCACATCGAACAGCACCGGCTCGGGCAGGGCGAGGACGCTGTCCTCATAGGCGTGGATACCCGTCGAGATCAGCGACAAGGTCAGCGCCAGCCGCCCGTTCATGGACGCTGCCGTGACCGGGGGAAAAATCATCATGGGGAAATTGAAGCCGGCAAACTGCGTCAGCGGTCCGACGTGCGTCCCGCCGCCCGCCGGCAACTCGGCCTTGAGGGCGGTGCCATTGGCACACGAGATGCTGTAGCGCCGCATCGCCAGAATCCGGGCGACCAGCCGGTCGTGGACCTCGACGAACAGTCCATAGGGTGCACGGCCGAAGCCCTCGGCCAGATGCGCGAGGTCGAGCGTATAGCTCGTGATCCGGCGGCCCCGGCCGGGCAGGGCGAGGAATCGTGCCCTTGAGCCAAGCCGGCTGAGAAAGACCGTGCAGTCGGCAGCCGCTACCGCGTCGGCCACGTCGGCGGGGAACACATCCGGGCCGGCGGGCAAAGGCGGGGCGATCACCTGCACCTGCCCGCCCATGGCGCCCGCTGCCGCGGCAACGATGGGCGCCAGCCGGTCGTCGTAGAAGCCGACGCCGGGCGGCTCGGCGACGACGAGGACGGTCTCGCCGGGACACAGCTGCGCCACCCCTGCCAGCAGGTTGCGGGCACCCTCGCGAGCACGCTCCTCGATCGGCGACATCGCACCCGTTCTCTCAAGGCTTGCGGTAGCTGAACACCTTGCCGAAGCGCTCGACAATGTAGGTCCCGCAGGTGATCGCCGGATATTTGGCCTCGGACGGATCGTCGAGCAGGTCACGGGGATCGATCACCGTGTCGTAGTGCGGATCGAAGAAGATCGCGATCGACTGGCGCTCGCGCCCCGAGGCGTTGACGACGCGGTGCGAGTTCGAGTTGAACCGGTCATTGGTCCAGCGCCCCATGAGGTCGCCGACATTGATCACCAGCGTTCCGGGGAT
>JBMOJG010000110.1:0-7808 GCA_049316925.1 Alsobacter sp.
GTCGATTTTGAACTATGGCCTGCCCGACATCGGAGCCAGCGCGCTGGACGAAGGCACCGCCGAGATCGTCCGCAAGCAGATCGTCGCGGCGCTGGTGCTGTTCGAGCCCCGCATTCTCGCTGAAAGCATCCAGGTCCTGCAGGACACCGGCATTCCACAGACGGAGCTGAAGCTCCGGTTCATGATCCGGGCCGAACTCCTGTGCAATCCCGCCCCTGTTCCCGTCGAGTTTGTCGCCGATCTCGAGCTTGGAACCGGCACGGTTTCGGTCGGGCGGCTGTGATGAAGGGGTCGACAGGTTCCGGCACCGCGAGGCCGGCAGCATGGCGGGCGTCACGATGAACCAGGAGTTCCTCGACCTCTACGACCGCGAGCTCAAGGTCCTGTACGAGCAGGCCGCCGAGTTCGCCGAAGAGTATCCGGGAATTGCCGAGCGCCTCGGCGGGCTCGTGCGCGAGCGCGTCGACCCCATGGTGGCCGGCCTGCTCGAGGGCGCAGCCTTCCTGGCAGCGCGGGTGCAGCTCAAGATCAAGCACGAGTTTCCCGAATTCACCGAGAACCTGCTCGACCAGCTCGTTCCCCATTACCTGTCGCCAACGCCTTCGGCGCTGTTGGCCCAGGTGCGGCCGACCTTCGGCGATCCGGCCTTGCGCGACGGCTTGCGCATCCCGCGAGGCGCCAGCCTGGAGGCCACGCACCGGGACCGGGAACGGCGCACCGCCTGCCGGTTCCGGCTGTGCCACGACGTCAACCTCTGGCCGTTCGACATCGTCGGCGCCGAATATCTGCCAACGGTCGGCTCCCTGCAGGCGCTCGGCGTCACCCATGGCCCCGAGGCCATCGCCGGCCTGCGGCTGACCCTGACGCACCGGACCGCGTCCCGGATCGAGGACGAGATCAGCGAGACCGCCGCAGCGACGATGCCTGAGGCATGGTTTGCGGGGTGCCGCACCAAGGACCTGACCGTGCACCTGATGGGGGCTGAGTCAGATGCCATCGCGCTGTACGAGCAAATCTTCGGCGACTGTGTCGGGCTGTGCTTTCGCCACCTGGACAGCTATGGCGACCCGGTCATCACCCCGTTTCCGGTCGCCAACCTGGCGCAGATCGGGTTTGGCGACGACGAGGGCCTGCTGCCGACCGATCCTCGCGTCTTCCACGGCTTCGACCTGCTGCGGGAGTATTTCGCGTTCCCGCGCAAGTTCCTCGGATTCCGTCTCGACGGGCTCGCCGCGGTCATGCCGAAGCTGACGGCGAAGACCGTCGACGTGATCTTCCTGTTTGACGAGGCCAATCCGCGGCTTCCCGGCGCGGTCAATCCGTCGGTCTTCGCCCTCTATGGGGCGACCGCCATCAACCTGTTCGAGATGGCGACGGACCGGATTCCGGTGCGGACCAACCAGCACGAATTCCAGGTCGTGCCGGACCGCAGCCACCCGCTCGACTATGAGCCGCACAGGATCCTCGACGTGCACGCCCATTTCCACGGCGGCCGCGACAAGGTCCCGGTGGCGCCGCTCTATTCCGGCGCCCTGCGCGCCGAGACCGGACGCTCGCTGTTTTATGGAACGCGGCGCCTGCCGCGGCGCCGCAGCCAGCAGGAGCGCGCCTCCGGCGGCGCATCCGACTATACCGGGACGGAGCTGTTCATCAGCCTGATCGAGCCGGCCGGGATCGATTCGGAGGCCGGAGTGGCTGAGCTGAGCGTGCGGGCGCTGTGCTCGAACCGCCACCTGCCCGAACAGCTTCCCGTCGGCGAAGGCGGCTCCGATTTCCGCCTGATCGACCACATGAGCCTCGATGTCACGTGTCGCGCAGGCCCGACGAAGCCGCGCGAACCGGTCGTCGCGCAGCAGCGTGGACGGTCGGAGGTGCTGTCGACCGGTGCCGCGACCTGGCGGCTGATCAGCATCCTGAGCACCAACCAGCTTGGTCTGGTCGAGCATGGCGGTGGCGCGCGCGCGGAGGCCGTGCGGGAGACTTTGGCGCTCTTTGCCGATTCGTCCGACAGCGCCACGGAACGGCGGGTGCGCGGGGTCCGCAAGGTCGACAGCCGGCCGGTCGTGCGCCGCCTGCGCCACCGCATGGGACTGGGCGCGGCGCGCGGCATCGAGGTGACGGTGACGCTCGACGAGCGCGCCTTCGAGGGCAGCGGCGCCTTCCTGCTCGGCGCGATCCTCGACCGCTACTTCGCCGAATACGCGGCCATGAACCACTTCACCGAGACGGTGGTGCGCACGACCGAGCGCGGCGAAATCATGCGCTGGCCGCCGCGGGCGGGACCGCGGGGTCCGCTGTGACCTCTCGCTCCGAGCTCGAGGCCGAACCCTGGCGGCACGATTTCTTCGCCGTCATGCGCCGGCTCGAGCGGTCCTTTCCGCAGCTGCCGCGCATTTCCGACAGCGCCGCGCGGCGCGAGGACATCGTCAGTCTCGGCCAGGAGACCTATCTGGACTTTCCGGCCTCGGCCGTCGGCCACGCGCAGACGGATGCGGCCGGGCGGATGCGCCTGATGGTGAAGATCCTCGGGCTGCTCGGGCCGCAGGGGGCGCTGCCGCTCGCCAATACCGAAGAGGCCTATCACTGGCTGCTCGAGCGCGACGACGCCTTCCCGCGTTTCCTCGACCTTTTCACCAACCGGTTCCTGCAGCTGTTCTACCGGGCCTGGGCCGATGCACGCCCGATCGCCCAGCACGAGCGGCCGCAGGAAGACCGGTTTATCGCCTATCTGGGCAGCATGGCGGGCATCGGCACCCCGGCCCTGCGCGGCCATGGCAGCATTCCCGACGCCGCCAAGGCCTCGTTTGCCGGGCTGATCGGTCCGCAGGCAAAGTCGGCGTCGCGCCTGCGCGGCATGCTGGCCGGCCTGTTCGGCGTCGCTGTCGAGATCGACCAGTTCGTCGGCTGCTGGCTCGTCTTCGATGCCGACCAGCGCACGACGCTGGGCGGCCCGCACGCACGGCTCGGCGAAGCCATGCTGGGCGCCAGCGTCTACAGCGTGCAGGACAAGTTCCGCGTGCGCATCACCGTGCCGGACCTGGCTCTGTACCAGCGCTTCCTGCCATCCGGCGATCTGTGCGAGCCGCTGGCCGACGCCGTGTTCGCCATGATGGGCGACATGCTGGACTACGAGCTCGAACTCGCCATTCCGGCCGGGGCGACCGAACCGGTGCGGCTCGGGCGGGCCGGACAGCTCGGCTATACGAGCTGGATGGCGCCGAACTGGTCGCGGGCCGATCTCACCATGCGGCGAGACGCCCGGTTCCACCCTGCCGAACGCATGCAGCACAAACGCCGGCGGAGTGCCGCCATGGCCACGAAGGAGGGATGAGCGTGTCCGACATCAGCCTCGAAGCCGTCACCGGCAAGCTCAACCGGATCGGCTATGACGCCTTCATCCAGGCGCTGCGCCACGCCAAGAGCGCGGGCCACCGCAATGTCGAGCTGGCCCACTGGCTGTTTCACCTGCTGCAGATCCAGAACACCGATCTGGGGCTCAGCGTCGACCACTATGGCGTCGACCGCGGGCGCCTGATGGCCGATCTCGCGGCGGTGATCGCCGGCTTCCGCAAGAACGAGACGGAAATGCCGGGGATCGCCAACCCGGTGGTCGATTTGCTCGACCGCGGCTGGCACTACGCCACGCTGTATTTCGGCGAGACGCAGATCCGGACGGGCCATCTGCTGCTCAGCGCGCTCAAGTCGCCGGAGTTGCGGCGGGCGATGACCGAGGCGTCGAAGGAGTTCGGCAAGATCCCCGCCGAGGCGCTCGCCGGAGAGCACCGGGCGCTGTGGCGCTCCTCGGACGAGGAGACGATGCGGCCGATGGACGGCTCCGGCCTCGTGGCCGCCGACGCCGCCGGCGGAGCGGCTCCAGGCGCGAAGGGATCGACCGCGCTCGACCGGTTCTCGCAGGACCTGACCGCCAAGGCCCGGGCCGGCGGGATGGATCCTGTGCTTGGCCGAGACGCCGAGATTCGCCAGGTCATCGACGTGCTGATGCGCCGCCGGCAAAACAACCCGATCCTCACCGGCGAGGCAGGCGTCGGCAAGACCGCCATCGTCGAGGGATTCGCCCAGCGCATCGCATCCGGCGACGTCCCGCCGCCGCTGCGCGGGGTGCGCCTGTGTGCGCTCGATGTCGGCCTGATGCAGGCCGGGGCGTCGATGAAAGGCGAGTTCGAGCAGCGGTTGCGGGCGGTGATCGACGAGGTGCAGTCCTCGCCCACCCCCATCATCCTGTTCGTCGATGAGGCGCATACGCTGATCGGGGCCGGCGGACAGGCCGGCACCGGCGATGCCGCCAACCTGCTGAAGCCGGCTCTGGCACGCGGCACGCTGCGCACGATCGCGGCGACGACCTTTGCCGAGTACCGGTTGTATTTCGAGAAGGACCCGGCCCTGACCCGGCGCTTCCAGCCGGTGCAGGTGGACGAGCCCGACGTCGCCACCTGCTGCATCATGATGCGCGGCATGGTTGCGCCCATGGAAAAGCACCATGGCGTGCGCATTTCCGACGCCGCCATCGTGGCGGCCGTCAACCTGTCGCACCGCTACATTCCCGCCCGCCAGTTGCCCGACAAGGCGGTCAGCCTGCTCGACACCGCCTGCGCACGGGTGGCGATCAGCCAGAGCGCCCGTCCGGCCGCGATCGAGGACGCGGTGCGTGCCATCGCGGCCACGGAGGCGGAGCGCGCCGGCCTGGAAGCCGATCGTGACCTCGGCGACGACCATTCCGACCGCATCGCGGAGCTTGGGACCACCATCACCGCGCTGCAGGGCAAGCTCGCGGGGCTTGAGGCCGCCTTCGCCTCCGAAAAAGCGCTGGTCGAGGAGATCGGCGCGCTGCGGGCAAGCCTGGCTGGCGGCACGGCGGAGGAGCCCGACAACGCGCGGACGACGCTGCGGGCGCGGTTTGGTTCGCTTGAGGGCATCGATCCCGAGGCGCGCATGATCTACGCCCATGTGGACGAGCAGGCCGTCGCCAGCGTGGTGGCGGACTGGACCGGCATCCCCGCCGGCCGCATGGTCCGCGACGAGGTCGAAACCGTGCTGGCGCTGCCGGAGATCCTCGGGCGCCGGGTCGTCGGCCAGTCGCACGGCCTGAAGATGATCGCCAAGCGGATCGAGACCAACCGCGCGCGGCTTGACAATCCCGACAAGCCCATCGGCGTGTTCATGCTGTGTGGCCCGTCCGGGGTCGGCAAGACCGAGACCGCACTGGCGCTCGCCGAGTCGCTCTATGGCGGCGAGCAGAACATGATCACCATCAACATGTCGGAGTTCCAGGAGGCCCACACGGTCTCCACCCTCAAGGGCGCGCCTCCGGGCTATGTCGGCTATGGCGAGGGCGGTCGCCTCACCGAGGCCGTGCGGCGCAAGCCCTACAGCGTGATCCTGCTCGACGAGGTGGAGAAGGCGCACCCCGACGTGCACGAAATCTTCTTCCAGGTGTTCGACAAGGGGCAGATGGAGGATGGCACCGGTCGGCGCATCGACTTCCGCAATACGCTGATCATCCTCACCTCGAATGTCGGCACCGACATGATCATGGGGCTGATGCGCGATCCGCTCTACCGGACCGATTCCGAGGCGCTGGCGGCCGAGCTGAAGCCGGAACTGCTCAAGGTGTTCCCCCCTGCCCTGCTGGGACGCATCGTCACGATCCCCTACTACCCGCTGTCGGACGAGATGCTGTCTGGCATCGTGCGCCTGCAGCTCAACCGGATCGGCCGACGGATTGCCGCCAATCATGGCGCCGTCTTCAGCTATGACGACGCCGTCGTCGACCACATCGTGTCGCTGTGCAACGACCCGGCCTCGGGCGGCCGCATGATCGACAACATCGTCACCAACACGCTGCTGCCGGCGCTGTCGCGCGAGTTCCTGAAGCGCTCGCTGGCCAAGGAGGAGCTGAAGGCGGCCCGGGTCGGCCTGGCCAATGGCGACTTCACCTATGCGTGGGATGGCGCCGGCGATGCGGCGCCGGCTCCGGCGGCCGCAGAGCCGGATAGTGCCGGCGAACCGGAGACGTCACCGACCTGACCGAAAGGGGCAATGGCGGTCAATCGAGCCGCCAGGCCACCTGTCCGAGATGCCGAAGCTCGCGCGACAGCGCGAGGTCGCACCATAGCTCGGTTCCGCACGCGCGCAGCGCGTCCGACAGCACGTAGTCCTCGCCGACGATGGCCATCGTCTCGGGATCGATGCCGGTGCGGAAGACCGGATCGGGCAGGAGCGTCAGGACCGGAAGCGCGAGCAGCAGGCACCCCGTCGGAACCAGCTTCATCCGGGCAAGGGGGCCGGGCTGGGAGCTGAAATCGCCCTCCAGCATGGCGCCCACCGGGTCGTGCGGCGGGGTGCGGCGGGCGTAGGTTGCGCAGACCACCGGCCGGTCGTGGGCCAGAAGCCGGGCGAGCGTGTCGGGCGGAAACACGAGATCGCTGTCCAAAAACAGGATTGCGCCTGCCTGCAGTTCGCGCGCCGCCGCGACGATCCGGTTGCGGGCCTCGGCCACCAGCGAATTCTTGGCGTTGACGAAAAACAGCTCGTGATCCGCGGTGCGCCGGGCGAGCACTGCGAGGCTCATGGCGAAGTCGGCATGCACCATGTCAAAGGACGGGATCCCGACGACGATGCGCACCGTCGTCAGCCCGGGCCTGTCATGCCTAGAGGCCCACGGCGCGGGCGAGACGCGTCTCAACCGAACCCAGCGCGTTGGCGATGCGGTCGCCTTGCTGAACCTGGGTGCTGGCGACGGCCGAGTCGTCGGCGCGGATCAGCGCGATGGCCTTGCGGACTTCGGCAACCGCGGTGCGCACAGCGGCACGTGCCTCCTCGAAGCTGCGTGCAACCCGGACCTTGCGAGCCGCCTCGCGGATCACCGCCGAGACGCCGCGCAGCGGTCGCGGCAGGTCGAGGGCGACGGCATCGAGCTCCTTGGCGAAGGATTCAAGCGCGTCGCTGAGGCAGCCGGTGTATTCGCGCAGGTTCTTGCGGCGGTCCTGGCCGCCTCCCTCGCAGCCCGCGGCGGCTTGCTCGAGGTCCGTCGACGCCTTTTCGACGGCGCCGAGCGTTGCCGTGGCGGCGCCTGACGGCGTGTTGAAGGGCGGAACGCCGATGGTGGGCCCGCCGCCGGAGGAGCCGCCCGGATAGGTGGGCAGCGTGTCCGGATAGGTCGGCAGCGTAACGGTGGTCACCGGCAGGTTGATGACCGGGTTGCCGGGGCCGCCGCTCGAACGCAACAGAGCGGGACTGCCCGGGATGGTCAGCGTCCCCGGCTGATAGGTGATGGCATAGTTGCCGAGCCCTGACCCCACGGTGCTGCCGACCGTGATCGCGTAGAGACCGACGGGCGCGGTGGCCGGCGCGCCGGCGCTGGCGAGCGCGGCCGAGCTGACCGTGTCGGTGTTGCGCAGGCCCGTCGTGGTGAATTCGGTGCCGACGAAGGTCAAGGTCGTGCCGAAGGTCTTGCTCTGATCGTTGGCCCGGATGGTGAGTGGCGCCGGGTTCACCGCGAAGCTGCCAGATCCGTAGGTGATCGTGTAGTTCGACAGGCCCGTGCCGGCGGCCCCGGAGGCCGTGATGCCATAGCTGCCGACCGCGGCCGTCGCCGGCGTCGCAAGGCTCGACAGCGTTGCAGACGAGACCGTATCGGCGTTGCGGAGGCCGGAGCTGGTGAACTCGGTGCCGAGGAACGTGAAGGCGTTGCCGTAGGTCTTGGTCTGGTTGCTGGCAGTGACCGTCAACGGCGCCACCGTGACAAGGAAGGTGCCGGGCGCGTAGCTGATCGTGTAGTTTGACAGCCC
>JBMOJG010000111.1:0-7774 GCA_049316925.1 Alsobacter sp.
CGCCTGGCACGCATAGGCAAACAGCGCGACGCAGGCGAGCACGACGCCGAAATAGCCGCGCGCCTCGGTCAGCGCGCCCACGATCGGCAGCGTCAGCGGCGGGATGTTGGTGATGCCCATCGGACCGCGGGTCAGGTCAACCCAATAGTTCGTCACCGTGTAGATGATCGAGCCGAATCCCAGCGTCAGGATGGCGAATTGCGGCCCGACGATGCGCAGCGACACGTACCCGATGGCGAAACCGGCCGTGCCGGCCAGCACGCCGGCAAACACCAGCCCGAGCCAGACCGGCGCTCCGGTCTGCAGCGTCAGCACCGCCGACGCATAGGCGCCAAGCCCGAAGAACGCGGCATGCCCGAACGACAGCTCGCCCAGATAGCCGATGATCACGTTCAGGCTCAGCGCCAGCAGCGCGAACAGCAGCCAGAGCACCATCACGTGGTGCAGGTAGGAACTGCCGGTGAGAAACGGCAGCACCGCGATGGCCGCGAAGGCGGCGACGCCGGGGAGCGGCAGCGACCTCATCGGACCGCCCCGCCGAACAGGCCCTGCGGCCGCCACAGCAGCACCAGGATGATGATGGCGTAGCCGATCGCCTCCATGAAGCCGAGCGAGATGTAGCTGCCCGCCAGCGCCTCGATGATGCCGAGCGCCATGCCGCCGACCAGCGCGCCGGGCACGCTGCCCAGCCCGCCCAGCACCACGACGATGAAGCCCTTGAGCACCGCCCAGCTGCCCACGGTCGGAAAGATCATCGCCAGCGGACCGACCAGCGCCCCCGCCAGCGCCGCGAGGCCGCAGGCCAGCACGAAGGTGAAGGAATGGACGAAGCGGATGTTGATCCCGGTCAGCGCCGCCCCTTCTGCGTGCTGGGCGGTGGCCCGCATCATCTTGCCGAAGGTCGTGTACTTGATCGCCGCATAGGTTGCGCCGAGCACGACGACGGCCACGGCAAACACCAGCGCCCGCTGCTGGGTGACGACGATCGTGCCGAACTCGACGATGTCGTCGGTGAACGGGCTGTTGAGATATTTCGGGTCGTGGCCGAAGCCGAGTTCCGCCGCATGGGTCACCAGCAGCGACATGCCGAGGCTCGACAGCAGGATCGTGAACTCGTGCTCGCGCCGCAGCGGCCAGAAGAACAGCGTGTTGACGGCGACGCCCAGTCCGCCGACCGCAATCGTCGCCAGGATGACGCTGGGCAGGTAGCCGATACCCAGCATCGACATGCCGTAATAGGTCAGGAACGCGCCCAGCATGTAGAATTCGCCATGCGCGAAATTGATGACACGCAGCACGCCGAACACCAGCGTCAGCCCGGTCGAGATCAGGACGTAGTTCATCCCGTTGACGAGGCCGTTGGCGAGCTGTTGGCCGAGAAGCGTCCAGTCCATGGCGGTCTTTCGACGAGGAGGACGGGCCCGGCGGCTGATGCCGCCGGGACGATGCCGCCGCAGGGGCGGCGAGGACGGACCCGGCTCAGCGGGCTGTGACGATCTGGCCCTTGTCGACCTTGATCAGGAACAGGTTCTGCAGCGCCTGTCCGTTGTCCTCGAACTTGATGTCGCCGAGCACGGTCGGCCAGGTCTGGGCCTTCAGCGCGGCGGCGATCTTGTCGTAGTCACGGGAGGAGCCGGCCTTCTCGACCGCATCGGCCAGCACGCGGACCGCCTGGGCGCCGAGGGTGCCGATGAAGGCGGGCTGGTTCTTGAACGTCTTGCCGTACTCGGCCGTCCAGGCCTTCAGCATCGGGTTGTCGCTGTCGGGTGCGAACAGCGAGATGGAGTAGACTCCCTCCAGCGACTGCCCCGCGAGCTCGACCAGCTTGGGGTTCATGTTGCCCGCCGAGGCGATGAGCGTGCCGCGGAAACCGGCCTGCCGGGCCTGCCGGTAGATGGTCGCGCCCTGCGAGGTGTTGATCGCCGACACATAGATCGCATCGGGGTTGAGGCTCCGCAGCTTCGTCAGCGCCACAGTGAAGTCCGTGTCGTTGCGATTGTAGAACTCGTTGCCCTTGATCTCGACGCCGCATGCGCCCAGCAGCTTTGTGTAGTTATCGATCTCGAGGCGACCGAAATCATCGTTAATGGTGATGAACGCCACCGACTTCGGCTTGATCCGGGCACAAATTTCCTGCGAATACTTGGCCGACATCATGCCAGACGTGGCATTGAGGCGGAACAGGTACTTGTGGCCCTTGGCGGTCACGTCGGGATGCTGGCTCGACGTCATCACGCTGATGATCTTGTCGCGCGTGGTTTCCTTCATGGCCAGCGCCACGGCGCTGAACCAGCCGCCGACGATCAGGTCGACATTGTCCTGCTCCATCGCCCGCTTGGCGGCGCTGACGCCCTCTTCGGGCGTGCCCTTGTCGTCATAGACGACGAGTTCGATCTTGCGGCCGCCCAGCACGCCGCCTTTGGCGTTGATCAGGGCTACTTCCGCCTGCATGCCCTCCAGCGCGAGCTGGCCGTCGAACGCCCCGGCGCCGCTCTGCGGCACGATGGCAGCGATCTTCACCGGCGGCTTGTCCTGCGCCTGGGCGGCGCCGGCGAGCAGGCCGAGCGCCGCGACGCCCGCCAATACTATGGTCTTCAGCATGGTTGTCTCCTCCCGATCTGTTTCGTTTTGACTGCAGGTCAGCTGGCCCGCAGGTAGGTCTTCTGCAGCTCCTCGACCTGGCCGAAGCCGATGAAGTCGATGAAGGGGTTGTGCGCCATCACCGGGCGCGGCAGGTTTTTCGAGCTCTTCTGCTCGGCCAGCACCTTGAGGTTCTCGCGCAGCGCCGTCGCCACCGTCATCAGCGGCACCAGCGGGAACGTCGCGATGCCGGCCACGCTGGCGATCTCGTCGGCCGAGAGATCCTTTTCCAGCCAGCCGAGCACCTGCAGCGACAGCGGGACGCCACAAGCCTCGCGCAGCGCGCGCAGGCCGGCAATCGAGCTGAAGCACTTGGAAATCGGTTGGATGATGTCGGCGCCAGCCGCCACATAGGCCCTGGCGCGCTTTGCCGCCTCGGCCTCGTCGACCACGTCGGTCCGCGCGATGATCAGCATCGACGGATCCCGCCGCGCCGCCACGGCCGCCTTGATCTTGGCCTCGGCCTCCTCCTGCGGGATCACCTCGACACCGCCGACGCAGATCGGGCAGCGCTTGGGCGCCACCTGGTCCTCCATGATGACCGCCGACACGCCCGCCGCCTCGAACTCGCGGATCGTCCGCATCACGTTGATGGCGTTGCCATAGCCGGTGTCGATGTCGGCGATGACCGGGATCGACACCGCGCCGACAACATTGCGCACGACCGCCAGATTCTCCGACATCGTGTAGAGCTCGGCATCGGGCTGGCCGAGGAACGAGGCCGAGATCCCGAAGCCCGAGGTCAGGATGGCGTCGAAGCCGGCCTCCTCGATGAACTTGGCCGACAGCGCGTCATAGGAGCCTGCAGCCCAGATCGTCTTCTGGGCGGTCGCGCGGGCACGAAAATCGGATCGCAGCATGGGACAGTCTCCGGGTCAGGACGCCAGCGGCATCTTCAGGTAGGGGACGAGGCCGCCGGCCTCGATCATGCGGCGGTCGGCGAGCGACAGCGGCTCGAATGGCAGGCTCTCGCCGCTTGTGAGGTTGCGCACTCGCCCCTCCTCCCAGTCGACCTCGACCTCGTCCCAGCGCGACACCAGCCCGAGGATTCCCGGGCAGCTCACCTGCGGGAAGCCCATGCTGACCTCGCCGCGCCAGTAGCCGGGCGAGAACGACTCGGCGATGACGCCGGTGATCCCCAGGTGCCGCATCGCCCGCATGGGGGGATAGTGCGGATGGCCGTAGCCGAAATTGTGGTTGCCGACGAGCAGGTCGCCCTTGCGCACCGTGCTGCGGAAGTTGAGGTCGTATTCCTGCATCGCCGCGGCAGCGAGCTCGTCGACGTCGGTGATCTTGATGTTCTTCACACCGACGATCTGGTCGACGTCGAAGTCGATCTCCTCGAACACGAAGGCGATGCGGCCCTTCAGGACGGGTAGCGCCATGGCAGCGCCCTCACAGATACTTGCGGGGGTCGGCAATCGCCCCCTCGATCGCCGCGGCCGCCACCGAGGCGGCGCTGCACAGATAGATCTCGCTGTCGGGGCTCCCCATCCGCCCGCGCACGTTCAGCGTCCCGGTCGACACCGCCCGCTGCTGCGCCGTCATGGTGGCGATCCGGCCGTAGCAATAGTCGCAGGTGGGAGACGAGATGAAGGCGCCGGCCTCCGACAGAGCCCCGATCAAGCCCTCCTTGGCGGCGGCCGTCATGATCTCCTGGCTGGTCGGGATGACGTTGAGCTGGAAGCCCGGCTTGACATGCCGGCCGGCGAGGACCCGGGCGGCCATGCGCAGATCCTCGAGGCGGCCCGACGCACAGGAGCCGAGATAGCCCGCATGCATCTCCAAGCCGACATAGTCGGCAAGGTTGCGGGTGTTGGCCGGCGTCGGCGGAATGACCACCACCGGCTCGAGGTTGGTCAGGTCGATCTCGTAGACCATCGCATAGTCGGCATCGGGATCGCTTGACACCGGCTCCAGCACCTTGCGGGCGCGCGGCAGCGCATAGGCCAGCCGCTCCTCGTCCGGATTGACGATCGCCGTCACCGCGCCGGTGAACATGGCGAGCCCGGTGATCACCTGCAGGCCCTCGGTCGACAGGTGCGCGATCGCAGGGCCGCCGACCTCCAGCACCTGGAACCGGCAGGAGGCCGGCCCCATGACGCGCACGAGGTGGTGGAACACGTCGCGCGCCATGATCCCGGGGCCAGGCTTTCCGGTGAGGTTGACGCGCACCGTCTGCGGCACGCGGATCGAGATCGTTTCGCGGACGAAGGCTTCGAGAATGTTGCGCCGAATGCCCATCGCCAGCGTCCCGAAGGTGCCGAGCTGGCTGACATGGCCATCGAAATGCACCACGAAGGCACCCGGCGTGGCATAGCCGACCTCGGCCGCCACCTGGTGGCCGATCCCCTTGCGCTCGAACAGCGGCACCTTGTTCTCCGCGCACCAGGTGCGGGTGATGATGTGCAGCTCCTCCTCCTTGGGGGTCGCCGCCGGCACCATGTGGTCGATGAAGATCGCGAAGCGATCCGGCTCGGCCACCCGCTCGATGCCGAAATCCTCCTTCATCTGCTTGAAGTAGACATCGGTGTAGCCGGGAAAATCATAGGCGATCACGTAGTCCGGCTTGGCCATGATCTCGTCGCCGGCCTTGACGGACGCCAGTCCGGCGGCGCGGGCGAGGATCTTTTCGGTGATGGTGGAGCCCATGGTGCCTCTGCGGATCGAACAACCGGATTGACGTCAGGAATGGATCAGTCGAGGCCCAGCGAGCCCGGATTCATCAGCCCGCGCGGATCGAGCGCCCGCTTCACGCCGGCCAGCAGCGCGTAGGTCTCGGGCTTCAGCACCTCGCGGAACGGGTAGTCGCGCGCCACCTGCCAGCTGACGCCGCCAAGCGCGGCGTAGAGCTCCTGCGTGCCCCGGCGCAGCACGGCGACGGCCTCGCGCGCCGCAGGGTTCGCCGCACGGCTCCGCCAGGGCCGTACCACATCCTCGCCGAGCGTGCGGGCGTGCAGCTCTGTCACCTCGTCGAGCCAGTAGAAGGCGGGCTCCAGGAAAAACTCCGCCCCGACTGTCATGGTCATGACCGAGTAAAGGATCCCGTGGCTGCGCATGAGTTCCGCCTGTTCGGCGAAAAATGCGTCATTGGCGGCACAGACCTGCGTGGCGGTCGACAGCGGGAACACCGCGTGGACCGGCACCCACCGCTCGCCATCGCGCCCCAGCATGCCGCGCGGTGGGCCAAACGGCTTGGCGCGCATGACCTTGGGCACGGTGTTCTCGATCTCGATGCCGAGACCGCCGACCGCCGACCGCACCCCCGCGACCGCTTCGGCAAGACCGCTCGCGCTGCGCGCCTCAACCACCAGATGCAACGTAAACGCGTGCTCTTTCAGGAACGCCGTCCCGGCAGCCGCCACCTTGGCGGCGTCGCGCAGCCCGCCCAGCACCGAACCGCCGGCCTGCGCCACGGCGCCCAGGGTCTTCACCCCGTCCATCAGCCGGTTGACCGAGGCCGAGTGCTCAACCTTGGTGCGATCGATCCCGAAGCCCTCCGAAACCGCCCCCAGCGGCACCATCGCCACCTGCGCCTGCGCCATGGCGGCAATGGTCGGAAAGCCGAACGACAGATGTGCGGAATGAGCCGGCGCCGTTGCAAGCCGCAGGGTCGCCGACACCTTGAAGCCCAGCGCTCCATTGTCGCCGAGGAACAGACCGGTCAGGTCCGGCCCGCCTTCCCGCGTGAAGGGCGTGGTGTTCTGCCGACCGCCCGATCCGGTTGTCACCAGCGTGCCGTCTGCCAGCACCACGGTGACCCCGAGAACATGTTCGGCGACGGTGCCGTTCGCCGCCGAGCCGAAGAAGGCGCTATTCTGCGACAGCGCGCCGCCCACTGTGGCGCGCATGCCCGACAGTGGCCCCCAGTAACCGGTCCGCAGCCCCGTCCCCTCCAGCGCGGCGTTGACCTGCGCCCAGGTGCACCCGGTCTCGACCGTGATGTAGCGGTCGGCGGCATTGACCTCTACGATCCGGCTCAGCCGTGTGGCGTCAACAACCACCGCACCCGTCCGGGCCGGCAGATATCCCTTCGTGTAAGACATGCCGCCGCCCCGCGGCACGATCGACAGGCCGGCATCGGTCGCGATGCGGATCGCTTCCGCCGCATCCTCCGCGGTTCCCGGAAGGACCACGGCATCCGGCAGGATGCCAGGCTGCCAGAAAATGTCGTTGGCGTAGAAGGCCAGGCTGTCGGCGTCTGCCAGAACCGCAGCCTCGCCGAGTCGCTGGCGCAGCACCTGCACGACAGGCGCCGTGTTGACCGGCTCTCTCAGGGCATGGCTCATGCGGCGACCTCGGCAAGCGGAACAAAGCGGTAGCCCTCGGCGCCACGGGCGATCCGCCCGGCATGGGGGGCGCCGAAATGCGACGGGAACACCAGGGCGTCGCGCGCGGCCGCGTCAGCCAGCAGGCGGTCGCGGGTAATCCGGGCGGCGTCCTGAAGCTCACAGAACCGGCTGTTCCAAGCCGGGCGATAGACCTGCATGGGCTGGTGCAGCACGTCGGCCGAGAACACGGCCGATTGCCCGTCCGACTCCAGCCAGACTTCCAGCTGGCCGGCGGTATGCCCAGGTGCGTGGCGGACCCGCATGCCCGGCACGACCGTGTCGCCATCGTCGAGCAGCGTGACCCGTCCGGCCTCGATCACCGGGCGGACCGAGTCGGCCAGCACTTCGGCCGCCTCGGGCTGCGCCGCCAAGCCACGCGCCGGGTCGAGCCAGTGCTCGGTCTCCAGCCGCCCCCAGACATAGCGGGCATTCGGGAAGGTCGGGGTCCAGACGCCGTCGCGCAGCTCCGTGTTCCATCCGACATGATCGACATGCAGGTGGGTGTTGACGACATGTGTCACGTCCGACGGCTGGACACCAGCTGCAGCCAGGCGCTCGAGAAACGGCAGATTGAGATCGTGAAAGCGCCGAAAGGCGGGCGCCGAGCGTGTCTTGCCGTTGCCGCATCCCGTGTCGACCAGGATGACATGCCCCTCGCCAAGGACCAGCCAGGACTGCATGCTCGACATCAGCCGCCCGCTCGGCGCGTCGAAGAACGACGCCGACGCCAGCAGCGGATGCGCCGTCAAGATGGCGGCATCATAGTCCGGGAACAGGAAGGCCGGATCGAAACCGGGCGTCAG
>JBMOJG010000112.1:0-7764 GCA_049316925.1 Alsobacter sp.
CTTGCCTTGATCATCGGCGATGATCCGGCGGATGGAGGCGAGGATCTCCTCCATCGACGGCTCGTTCGCCTTCAGATTCGCCGCGCTCATGGGTGCCGGTCCTTTAGGCTGCGCGCAAATACAGAATCACGGGACGATCCAGCCCGGCTCGAACCGTCAGTATCGGGGCACAACCGGGGAAGGCAAGCCAGCGCTGTGGAAATCTGGACCGGCGACGGCCTCAACGGCCGTCCGGGGTCCGCAGCCCAATCCACTTGTCGCGGACCTGCTTGTAGTGGGTAGCAGGCCGATACTCGTCAACCTTGAGCTTCAGCACCGCGAAATTCAGGCGGCCCATGGCCGACAGCACCGAATAGGACGCGACAACACGGTCGCGCTGCGCCGTGATAAGGGACACGCGGGCGCTGAGCAGTTCCTGCTGGGCGTTGAGGACGTCGAGCGTGGTGCGCTGGCCGACCTTCGCTTCTTCCCGCACACCGTTCAGAGCGACTTCGTTGGCCTGGATCTGGGCCTGGGACGCATTGATGCGCTCCCGTGTCGCGTCCAAGATACCCCACGCGCTTGCAAGGTTGGCCCGGATCTGATCACGCGCCTGGTCGGCCTCGATCCGACGCTGGCCAAGCGTTTCCTTCGCCTGCCGGACACGCGCATAGACCTCGCCGCCCTCATAGAGCGGGATGGAGATGCTGCCCACCAGCGACGCCTGGTTCTGCTCGATGTTGGAACCCTGAAAGTCCCAGCGGTGCGTCAGGGAGCCGGTCACGCCAACGGTCGGATACAATTCACCCTCGACCACCTTCACGTTGAGCAGTGCCACATCAACGTTGTGCAGAGCCGCGAGGATCGTCGGGTGCTGGGCCATCGCAAGCCCGGTGGCAGCCTCCAAAGACTTCGGCAGCAGGGCGTCCACACCGCGCGCCGGAGACAACTGCCTCGCGTCGACACCGATCACCTGCCGGAACCGCGCCAGGCTCGCCTTGAGGTTTCCGGCGGCTGCGCTTGAATCAGACTGTGCGGCGGCAAGCCGGGCCTCGGCCTGGGCCACGTCGGTGCGCGTCACCTCGCCGACATTGAACCGATCACGGGTCTGCCGAAGCTGCTCCTCGAGCACCTCGATATTATTGTTGCGCAGGTTGAGGATGGCCGTGTCGCGCAAAACATCCATGTAACTCGTGGCGCCGTCGAGGAGCACCGACTGTTCGGACTGCCGCAACTGTTCGCGTGCCGCAAGGACTCCTGCATCGGCCTGCCGGACACTGTTGGGAATCCGGTTGCCGTTCCACAGCGTCTGGGTCGCCGAGAGGCCCGCGCCGCGAGGAAAATACTTGTCGTTGGTCCAGCCGCTTCGATACAGATCCTGAACGGCTGCACCGATATCGCCCGATGCCGTGATTTTCGGACGGTAACCCGAAAGGGCCCTTGGCACGTTTTCGTCGATCGCACGGACGCTCGCACGCTGGGCGTTCAACTGCGGGTTGCCGTTATACGCACGCGCCATGGCGCTCTCGATCGTCTCCGCGGACGCGGGAACGACTGATCCGCCTAGCGCGGCGAGCGCGGCCATGACCGCGGTTCGCCTCAACCAACACACCATCGCCAATTGCCACCTACCGACTGCAGCGACGAGCCCGGCACACCTCAGGACTCGACACGGAAGAATCCTTCCGCTGTTCAGTGCAATCATTAACGAGACATTTCGAGGCCACAATGGGCTTACGGCGCCAGCGCGCGGAATCGTTGGCAGTGGCGCAAACCGGTAACAGCCCGGAAATTTTCAGAACGAGAATGCCAAAACCGCTTCAAAACCCGGCAGGCTCGGCGCCGCCGCATCAAACACCTGCCGACCGCTGCTGTGTCCACCGGCTCGACGATACAGCATGGCCCGCGCGGACCGGCCGACACCACGAATGCCGACGAGGCGGCCCCTGTCCCCCAGCTGCGCCAGAAGCCGCGTAGGCTCCTTCTCGAAACAGCCATTCATCACGATGGCGTCAAAGGGGCCCAGCGCGGCCCAGCCGTCAGGGAGTGGCCCGGTCACCACCGTGGCAGCCGAGCCCGCTGCCGCAAGGCAGGCCCTGGCGCGGTCGGCAAGCTCGGGATCGGACTCGAGCGCGACCACAGAAGCCCCGAGGGCCGTCAGGATCGCGGCGCCGTAACCTGTTCCGCATCCGACCTCGAGAACCCGGTCATCCGGCTTGATCTCGGCGGCCTGGATCAGGCGGGCCAGCACCATCGGGGCCGGCAAGGCGCGGTCGCCACCAAGGGGCTGGGGCTGATCCACATAGGCAACAGGCTGCTGCGCCGGGTTGACGAACACTTCGCGCGGAACGGCGCCGAAGGCGGCCAAGAGTCCCGCATGCGTGACGTCGTAGGTGCGCAACTGGCCATCCACCATGGTGCGACGCTGGCGGGCGAAATCGGGCACGGCGGACCTCCGGGTAGCGGTGGACGGGAGCGGTCTCGCGGCTCTTGTCGGACAGACGGTCGCGAAACGCAAGCACCACGGGTGCGCCCGCTCGGCATCCCAATCGACACATGCAAAAGCTGCCAGCCTTGGCCGACAAATGTCCGTCTGATCTTCCGAAGGGGTGGAGGCCTCGCCCGGAATCGAACCGGGGTGCAAGGATTTGCAGTCCTCTGCGTAACCACTCCGCCACGAGGCCATCGTGACGCTGCCGCCAAAAAACGACGCGTGGCGCTCTGATAACGGGTTGCCGGTGGGCGGGCAACGCCTTTTCATCGACATGCCACCTTGGGCGATGCCGGGCAGCGTGCCATTGCGATTGTCCCGCCGGTATGGCGGTATATGGCAGGCGTAGACCGCTGCAAGAAGGGCTCCATGCTGCTGCATCGGCGCTATTCCCGTCGACCGGACCGCAGGGCGGTACTGCTGGCTTTGGCGGCAGCGATGGCGCCGTCAGTACTGCAGGCGCAGGACACCGCCCGACGCAGGATCGGGATCTTGATGCCCTATCCGGCGGGAGACTCGACCCTGCAACGCCGCACCAAGATTTTCAGGGACGCCCTGGAGCGGTTGGGCTGGGGCACCGACCGGCTCGCCGTGGTCGAACGCTGGACAGGCGACGACCTGAAAGCCGTCCAGACCGCGGCGATCGATCTGGTGTCACTGTCCGTGCAGGCAATTCTGACCACCGGAAGTCGTGTCGTTCCGATCGTCCAGAAGGCGACATCGGCGGTTCCGATCGTGTTTGTCGGCATTTCCGATCCTGTCGGCCAGGGGCTTGTGGCGGGCCTCGCCCGTCCTGGCGGAAACACGACCGGGATCTCCCAGCTCGAATTCACCGATGGCCAGGCACCTCTCATCGGCAAGCAGCTGGAACTGATCCACCGGCTGGCCCCGGCAGCGACACGGGCGCTGCTGATCTTCAGCCCCGACAACCCGGCATCCGCTTTCAGCGTCCGGACGTTCCAACCTGCGGCGAACGCGCTCGGCCTGACCCCCGTCGCGCGGCCGGTCAGGACGGCGATCGACATCGCGGACGCATTGGAGGAGTTCGGCCGCGTCCCCGGTGGGGTGCTGCTTGTGCCGTCGGACCTGACACTCCTGGCAAACCGATCGCTTATCGTGGGACAGGCAGCGAATTTGCGCCTGCCAGCGATCTATTCTGACAATGGCTTTGTTCACGTTGGAGGACTAGTGTCCTATTTCGCTGACCGCGACGATCTGTTCCGCCGTGCGGCCGGCTTTGTTGATCGGGTGTTGCGGGGAGAGCGTCCCGCCGACATGCCCGTGGAACAACCCACCGCCTACGAGCTGACAATCAACCAACGGACAGCCGGCACCCTCGGCCTGCCAATTCCGCCGGCCATACTGGCGCAGGCGGACCAAATCGTGGACTGAAACGCGTCGAGAGCCGCCAGCAGCGTCCAGATAGCATTCAACCCACCTTGTATCATTCCGGTTGTGTCGGTCCGGAACAGTACAAGCTTGAACGTCACCTTTTTGTGCCGCTGCGACGCGATTGACCATGGCATCCGGCCTGCACGCATGACGGCATTCGTCCACGTGGGCGGCGCAAGAGGAGACCATGAGTACCAACTCAATACCGTTCGATCGCCTGAAATGGGTGCAGTTGTCGAGTGAAGACAGGGACGCCTTCAGGACATGGGGAAAGAGCGAGAGCCACGAACGTCCCAAACCTTCGGACCGGACAGACACCAAGCCCGTGTTCGGTCGACGGATCCAGGGCCCCGCTCAACACGGTGACCCTCCGAGCCTTCGCCGCAAAAATCCGGGAAACGCTTAGTTTCGGCAAAAGTGGTCGGCAACCACTCCGACGTTTCCCGACCTACGCGAGGTCAGGCGATGAAGCTGGCTCCGGCGGTAGGATTCGAACCTACGACCAACGGATTAACAGTCCGCTGCGCTACCGCTGCGCCACGCCGGAATGACTTCGCCGCAAACAGCCACCGGCGGTTCGGGTCCCGCGGCTTTTAGAGAACAGGTCTGCGGGCGTCAACATGCGATCGCCCGCATGATCTCTGATCCGTCACCGGACCTTCGGCGTATCCATCACGACCTGGAGCCCGCCGCATGCCCCGCCCTGCCGTCGTCTGGTTCAGAGACGACCTCCGGCTAGCAGACAATCCCGCATTGACCGCCGCATCCGCCGCCGACGCGGCGGTGATTGCCGTATACGTCTTTGACCCGCAAGGGGAACCCCGTGTACCCGGAGCGGCGTCACGCTGGTGGCTGCATGGCGCCCTGGAGGCGCTTGCCGCAGATCTTGCTGCCCACGGCGTGCCGCTGCTGACCCTGCAGGGACCGCAGCGCGAGACCATGATCGGGCTGATTGACCGGCTCGACGCGGCCAGCGTGCACTGGTCGCGTCGCTACGAGGCGGGCGGAATCGCGATTGATTCGGCCCTGAAGGCCCATTGGCGATCGCAGGGTCGGGCCGCGCACAGTCACAAGGCGGCCCTGCTGCATGAACCCTGGGAGGTGCGGGGCCGCGCGGGCGATCCTCTTCGCGTGTTCACGCCCTTCTGGCGTGCCGCCCGGGCGACCGGCGAGCCCCACTTGCCCCTCCCCGTGCCAGCCGGCCTGCGCGGAGCCAGGCTCGAGGACATTGGGAACCTCGGTGTAGTGCCGCTTGCAGCGCTTGGCCTTCGGCCTACCAGACCGGACTGGGCCGGCGGGCTGCGCGCCGCATGGACACCCGGTGAAGCTGGAGCTCGCCGCCGATGCGACGCCTTTCTCGCGACGGGCCTCGATGGCTATGGCGACGGCCGCAACAGGCCGGACCGGCCGATGACATCGGCTCTCTCGCCCTACCTGCGCTTCGGCCACATATCGCCGCGTCAGCTCTGGCACGCCGCCGGTGCCGCCGTGCAATCGGGCGCCAGTCCGGCGTCCCATGCCGATATGGACAAGTTCCGCGCCGAGCTGGGCTGGCGCGAGTTTTCCTATTCACTGCTCTTCAACCACACGGCCCTGCATCAGCGCAGCGTCCAGCCCCGCTTCGATGCGTTTCCCTGGCGCGATGATCCGGCCGGCCTGCGCGCCTGGCAGCGCGGCCTCACCGGCTATCCGCTGGTCGATGCCGGAATGCGCCAGCTCTGGACGACCGGCTGGATGCACAACCGCGTCCGCATGGTGGCAGCTTCCTTCCTGATCAAGCACCTCCTCGTTGACTGGCGGCTCGGCGAGGACTGGTTCTGGGATACGCTGGTCGATGCCGACCCGGCCAGCAATCCCGCCAGCTGGCAGTGGGTGGCCGGGTCAGGCGCCGATGCGGCGCCCTACTACCGGATCTTCAACCCGGTCCTACAGGGCGAGACCTACGATCCGCAGGGCGACTATGTCCGCCGCTATGTCCCCGAACTCGACCGCCTGCCGGCACCCATGATCCATCGGCCATGGACGGCAACCCCGGCCGAGCTGCGCGCGGCGGGTGTCGTGCTGGATGAAACCTACCCGAGGCCGATCGTCGACCACGCCGCTGCGAGAGCGCGCGCCCTCGCCGCGCTTGAAACACTGAAACCGAATGCAGATTTCCGTCGTATAAACGTCAGCACTCGGGACCAGTGAGACACGACAGTCCATGCGGATAGCCATCATCGGATCGGGCATTGCCGGCAACGCAGTCGCCTACGCGCTGGCCACGAGCACACGAAACGACGTGGTTGTGTATGAGCGAGAAGCCCGTGCTGGCGGGCACTCGGCGACGGTCGACATCGACTACGATGGCACCAGGATTGCCGTGGACACCGGGTTCATTGTCTACAACGAGTCGAACTATCCCAACTTAACGGCTCTCTTTGCCCATCTGGGCGTGGCCACCCAGGCGTCGGACATGAGCTTTGCGGTGTCGGCCCGCGGCGGACAATTCGAGTGGAGCGGCCGGACGAGCCGGGTTGTAGATGGCCTGTTCGCACAGCGCCGCAACGCCGTTTCGCCGTCCTATCTGCGCATGCTCCTCGAAGTGGTCCGGTTCAACCGGCAGGCCATCTTGGACCGTCGCGCCAAGGCGCTCGATGGCCTGTCGCTGGGCGATTATCTGGACCGGGGACGCTATTCGCAGAAATTCAGGGCCGACTATCTGCTGCCCATGGGAGCTGCCATCTGGTCGATGTCGCCGGCCGCCATGCTGTCCTTTCCAGCCGAGAGCTTCGTCGCCTTCTTCGAGAACCACCATCTCCTGACCTGGAACCGCCCGGTCTGGCGGACCGTGACCGGCGGCAGCCGCGAATATGTCGCCGCGCTGGTGAAGCCTTTCGCGGCTTCGCTGCGGACAGGGTCACCTGTGGTGGCAGTGCGTCGGGGCGCGACCGGCGTGGAGATCACCGACGCAACCGGCGCGACCGATTGCTTCGATCATGTCGTCTTCGCCGCGCATTCGGACCAGACTTTGGCCATGCTGGCCGATGCCGACACTGATGAGCAAGCGATCCTGGGCGGCGTCTTGTATCGCGACAACGCCGTCTACCTGCATCGCGACCCGTCGCTGATGCCACGCCGCACGCGCGCCTGGGCCGCCTGGAACGTGATGCAGGAGAACGACCCCAACGCCGACCTGTGCGTCACCTACTGGATGAACGCCCTTCAGGGCATCGACGCGGCCAGGCCGGTCTTTGTCACCCTCAACCCGCCCCGCCCACCGGACCCGGCCCTGACCTTCGGCCGCTTCACCTATGCGCACCCGCAATATGACCGGGGTGCTCTCGTGGCCCAGCGCCGCCTGCACGAGATCCAGGGCCGCCGCAACTCCTGGTTCTGCGGCGCATGGACCCGGCACGGCTTCCACGAGGACGGGCTCGCTTCGGGCATTGCCGTCGCCGAGGCGCTCGGCGCGAGCCTGCCCTGGCGGACCACCGGCTCCGTGCGCGAGGCGGCGGAGTGAGCTCGCCCTTTGTCCCGCCCGCTGCCGCCGCCTCGCTGATGATCGGCCCGGTGATGCACGCCCGCATGAAGCCGGTCGTACACCGCTTCAGCTATGAGGTGTTCTCGCTGCTCCTGGATCTCGACCGCCTCGACGAGGCCGACCGGGCGTCGGGGCTTTTCGGAGTCAACCGGTTCAATCTCGTGTCCTTCCGCGAAACCGATCATGGCCCTCGCGACGGATCGTCGCTGCGCCGCCATGTCGACCGCCTCCTTGAACCGACGGGCACCGATATCGCCGGTGGTCGCGTCCTGCTGCTGTGCTACCCGCGGATCCTCGGCCACGTGTTCAATCCGCTCTCCGTCTATTTCGCCTATGGGGCGACAGGGGAGCTCATGGCGGCCATTTACGAGGTGCGCAA
>JBMOJG010000113.1:0-7757 GCA_049316925.1 Alsobacter sp.
GGCTTCTCGTAATGCCCCCGGAGCTTCATCTCGCGGAAGATGCCTTCGCGCTGCATCTTCTTCTTCAGCGCCTTGAGGGCCTGGTCGACATTATTGTCACGAACGAGAACCTGCACTGCGTCGTTTTCCCATCGCTTGGGGTTGATCTGATCGATGAATGGCAAAAGGTCGCCCGACGTGAACGGCACGCCCCGACCAAGAAAGGCTGCGATACCAGAATCACTCTGCGTTGTCCACGCCTGTCAGCGTGTTTCGCCCGCTTCGTCCCCTGCACCCTCCGCAAACACCCGGGTCACATGCCCCATTTTGCGTCCCGGACGGCTTTCGGACTTGCCGTAAAGATGCACATGGGCGCCCGGCGTGGCCAGCAGGGCCAACCAGTCATCGGCCTGCGCGCCGATCAGATTGTCCATCACGATGCGGCCAAGCCGCTGCGGCGCGCCGAGCGGCCAGCCGGCGATCGCCCGAATGTGCTGCTCGAACTGCGAGGTCCGGGCGCCATCGATGGTCCAGTGGCCGGAATTGTGGACCCGGGGAGCGATCTCGTTCACGAGAACCCGCTCCATGCCGTCCACCCTGACGACGAAGAACTCGACCGCCAGAACCCCCACATAGTCCAGCGCCGTTGCCAGTCGCGCCGCGTGCTCCAGCGCGGCGTGCAACGTCGCGGGCGCCAATCGGGCTGGCACAATCGTGCGCGCCAGGATGTGGTCGCGATGCTCGTTCTCGCAGACGTCGAAGGCATGGACGATCCCGTCCCGGCCGCGGGCCGCGACGACGGAGACCTCCCGCTCGAACGGCACGAAGGCCTCGAGGATCGCCGGCACTCCGCCCAGCATCCGCCGGGCGCCGGCAAGGTCGGTGTCCGGCCGGATGATCACCTGACCCTTGCCGTCATAGCCCATGCGACGGGTCTTCAGGACCGCGGGCAGCCCGATCGTGACAACCGCCGCAACTAGGTCGGCATCGGTGTCGACCGCCCGATAGGCGGGCGTCTCCAGCCCGGCAGCCCGGATGAAGTCCTTCTCGCTCAGCCGGTCCTGGGTGGTGGCGAGGGCGCGCGGTCCCGGCAGGACCGGGACCAGCGGCGCAAGCACGGAGGCGGTCGTCGCCGGCACGTTCTCGAACTCGTAGGTGACCACCGACACCGATGCCGCGAACTGCGCCAGCGCCGCCGCGTCCTCGTATCGGGCCATGGTCCGGCGCGCCGCGACGTCGAAGGCCGGGTTTTCGACCTCCGGCGCGTAGACATGGCACCTGAGACCGAGCGGCGCTGCGGCAAGCGCCATCATGCGGGCGAGTTGCCCCCCGCCCAGGATGCCGATGGTCGCGCCGGGCGCCAGCACCTCAGGCATCGTCGACCGGCCGTTCCGCGACCGCGTCCGCCTGCCGGGCCCGCCAGGCGTCGAGCCGCACGGCGAGATCGGGATCGCCGAGCGCCAGCACCGCGGCAGCCAGCAGCGCGGCATTGACCGCGCCGGCGCGGCCGATCGCCAGCGTCCCCACCGGGATGCCGGCCGGCATCTGCACGATCGACAGCAGGCTGTCTTGCCCCGACAGCGCCTTGGACTCCACCGGAACGCCGAAAACCGGCAGGCTGGTCAGGGCCGCCGTCATGCCGGGCAGGTGTGCCGCGCCGCCGGCTCCCGCGATGATGATGCGGTAGCCCTGCGCGCGGGCACCCTTGGCAAACGCATAAAGGCGCTCGGGCGTGCGGTGCGCCGAGATGATCAGCGCGTCATGGCTGACACCCAGGGCGGCAAGCGTGTCGGCGGCATGCCGCATGGTCGTCCAGTCGGACTGGCTTCCCATGATAATCGCGACCGGATTCGATCCAGACATAGCAACTCCGTTGAACCGTCCTGAAGGGAGCGGTCGCGAAAAAACGAGCGCGGAGTATAGTGGCGGGCCGCATGGGTGCAAGCGGACGGGACGGCAGTGCTGGCAGCGACGCAGAGGACGCTGCGGTGCCGGAACGGTCGCTTGTGGAGGCCAACGCCCGGATCGCCGAGCTCGAGGGCCTTGCCTATCTGGACGAGCTCACCGGCGTGCTCAACCGGCGCGGATTCCTGCACGGATTCCTGCGCGAGCCCGGCCGGCGACGCGGTGCTGCGCCATGTCGTCCGCGTACTGGCGGCCCACATCCGCGCCTCGGACGTCTTCGCCCGCCTCAGCGGGGACGAATTGGCGCTGCTGCTGTGGCACGCCACCGGCCCCATCGCGGACGCCAAAATGGCCGCGCTGCAGGCACTGCTGGCAGAAAGCCCGGCGCAGTGGCGCTCGGCAAAGGTGCCGGTGCGGTTCAGCTTTGGCACGGTCGCCGTCGCGCCAGGCGCTGAAACGGCGGGCTTGATGGAACAGGCCAACGCGAGGCTTTATGCGACAAAGGCCGCCCGCTTCCGCCTCATACGCCCCTGATCAGGCGATGATGTCCGGCGTCAGCTGGTCGGACAGCCGGATGATCTGATCCTTCAGCGCCAGCTTGCGCTTCTTCAGGCGCTGGATCTGTAGCTGGTCGGCAGCCGTGATGCCCTCGAGCGCATTGATGGCGCTGTCCAGATCGCGGTGTTCGGTGCGCAGGCGTGCCAGCTCGGCATGGAGCGTGGCCTGCTGGGGATCAGTCGCGTCGTCCTGGATCGACATGCCGTTTGCGAATCGCAGGCCGCACGCATGGCGGCGTTGGAATCCACTATGGAGAGGGGGAGACCGGGCGGCAAGATCGGGGGGCACGGCAACGCTTCCGCCCGGCTTTGCATGCTGCCCTATACCAATTGTCCACCATGGCGGGAGCGTCATCCTCAGGCGATGCGTTTTGCCTTCCGAAGCACGGAAGCGTGTGTCACACTTGTTTCGTCAGGAAACGTGGGAGGTACCGCATGGCATTGCAGTCCCATCTGGCCGAGCTTGAACGCCGGCACCAGGCACTCGAGCGAGAGATCGAAAAGGAACTCGTTCACCCGGCAGGCAGTGATCTCAGGATGGTCGAGTTGAAGCGCAAGAAGCTTCTCCTCAAGGACCAGATCGAGCGTCTGCGCGGCGCGGCGAAGCCAACGATCCACTGACGGCCCTGGGTGAGGCGCCGAGGAGCGCGCTGTCCATCGGCTGTGATCTCAATCCAACTGTATGCGTCAGCCGCCACGGTGATCATCACGCCGCGGCGGCTTTTTCGTTTCTGCGCCGGCCATGCGCGGTCAGACCGTCACGGCCATCTCGCGCAGCCTGTATTTCTGGACCTTGCCGGTCGACGTCTTCGGCAGCTCGACGAAGACGACATGACGTGGGCATTTGAACGCGGCCAGATGCTGCCGGCACCAGGCGACGAGCTCCTCGACGGTCGCGGACTGGCCCGGCTTAAGCTCCACGAAGGCGCAGGGCGTTTCGCCCCATTTTTCGTCAGGCTTGGCGACAACCGCCGCGGCCTGCACGGCCGGGTGCTTGAACAGCGCATCCTCGACCTCGATCGACGAGATGTTCTCGCCACCCGAGATGATGATGTCCTTGGAGCGGTCCTTCAGCTGGATGTAGCCGTCGGGATACTTCACCCCGAGGTCGCCGGAATGGAACCACCCTCCCGCGAAGGCCTCCGCGGTCGCCGGAGCGTTTTTGAGGTAGCCCTTCATCACCACATTGCCCCGAAACATCACCTCACCGAGCGTTGCGCCGTCGGCGGGGACGGGCTCCAGGGTGACCGGGTCGAGGACGTCCAGCGCCTCGAGCGCCAGGTAGCGGACGCCCTGCCGCGCCTTCAGCGCCGCCTGTGCCGCGGGCTCGAGGAGATCCCACTCCGCATTCCAGTCATTGACCACCGACGGGCCATAGGTCTCGGTCAGCCCGTAGATGTGGGTGACGTTGAAGCCGGCCGTGCGCATCGCCGCCAGCACCGCCTCGGGCGGCGGCGCCGCGGCGGTGAAGAACTCGACAATATGCGGGAGCGGCTGCTTCTCCGCCTCCGGGGCATTGACGAGGGTCGACATCACGATGGGCGCGCCGCACAGATGCGTCACCTTGTGGGTGGCGATGGCGTCATACATGGCCTTGGCGCGGACCTGACGCAGGCAGACATGCGTGCCGGCGACCACCGAGATCGACCACGGGAAGCACCAGCCATTGCAGTGGAACATGGGTAGCGTCCACAGATAGACCGGGTGCTTGCCCATGCCGCAGGTCACGACATTGCTCTGCGCCAGCAGCGCCGCGCCACGATGGTGATAGACCACGCCCTTCGGGTTGCCGGTCGTTCCCGACGTGTAGTTCAGTGCGATCGCGTCCCATTCGTCGAGCGGGTGGACACGCGCATAAGTGTCGTCGCCCTCCGCCAGGAAGGTCTCGTAGTCCAGCGTACCGATCCGCTCGCCGGGCCCTGGGTATTCCGGGTCGTCGTAGTCGATCACCAGCGGTCTTGCCTTCGCCGCGGCCAGCGCCGGGGCCATCACCTTGGCGAATTCCCGGTCGACGATCACCACCTTGGCCTCGCCGTGGTCGAGCGAGAACGCGATGATCGCGGGATCGAGCCGGGTGTTCAGCGTGTTGAGGACGGCGCCGGTCATCGGCACGCCGTAGTGGCACTCGAGCATGGGCGGCGTGTTGGCGAGCATTACCGCAACCGTATCCCCGCGGCCGATGCCGCGCTTCGCCAGCGCCGACGCCAGCCGCTGGCTCCGCGCGTGGAACTCGCGATAGGTCCGCCGCAGGTCACCGTGGATGATCGCGGTCCGGTCCGGGAACACGGTCGCGGCGCGCTCCAGATAGTTGAGCGGCGTCAGCGGCTGGAAATTGGCCGGATTGCGGTCAAGTTCGGTATCGTAGGGCGAATGGGACATGGTTTCCTCCCGGGCGGATCGTGAGCCTAGCGGCCGGCCAGCCGGGCAGCAATCGACCCGATGGGGTCAGAACAGGCCGCGCAGCCCATCGATCACCAGCTTGAGGCCGACGATGAAGGTGAGCGCATAGATGATGCCGTAGAAGCGCCGCGCCTCGATCCGTCGGACCAGCCAGACCCCCGCGAAGGTCGCCACAATCGCCAGCGGGAACAGCACGGCCGAAGCTCCGACATTCTCGGCGGAGAATTGTCCGAGGGCGAGATAGGCCGGGAGCTTGATCGCATTGGTGACGGCAAAGAACATTGTGCTGGTGCTGGCATAGAGCTCCGGCGTCAGCCGCCGCGGCATGACATAAACCTGGAACGGAGGTCCGCCCGCATGGGCGACGAAGCTGGTAAAGCCCGACACCATCCCCCAGAACAGGCCGGCGGCGGGGCGGCCGCGAGCCGCGGCAGCCGGCGCAGCCCGCGGCCTCCAGAACAACGCCACGAAGCCGATGCTGATCAGCCCCACCATCAGCCGGACCACGTCCTCGGAGACCTGAGCTGCGACGGCCCAGCCCAGGCCGACACCGGCCAGCGTGCCTGGCAGCATGATCAGCAACAGCCGCCTGTCGAAGCTCTTGCGGTACGCCCAGACCGTGACGGCGTCCTGCACCACCAGGATCGGCAGCATGATGGCAGCCGCCCGCACCGGCGAGACGACCAGCGACATGAGCATCATGGCCAGCAGGCCGAGGCCCGAGAACCCGCCCTTGGCCAGCCCCATCAGCAGGACGGCAGGAATGGCGGCGGCGAAGAACCAGGTGTCGGTTGGGAAAGGCGGCAAGGGGTGACGATCCGGCGATGCCGCACAGTGACGGCCACTGGCCGGGGCAGCAAGCGCACCGGCGCGGGGCTGGGCTGCATCGAAAGTCGCTCCTGACGCGAACCGCGCGCGGTGCTAGGACGCGACAGGGTCCGTCGGCCGCCCCTGGGCGTCGGCAGGAGCCGCAGGGAGAGCCGCCATGACCGAGCCGGGCACCAGCCGCTACCGCGAAACCTATGACAGCTGGAAGCGCGATCCGCAGGCCTTCTGGAGCGGAGCCGCCAGCCTGATCGACTGGATGGAGCCGCCACACAGCGTGTTCGATGCCAGCGCCGGCGTGTATGGTCGGTGGTTCGGCGGGGCCGTGTGCAACACCTGCTGGAACGCCGTCGACCGCCACGTCGAGACCCGCGGCGACCAGACCGCCGTGGTCTACGACAGCCCTGTCACCGGCGCGAAGCGCAAGATCACCTACCGTGAACTGCGCGACGAGGTCGCAACCCTCGCCGCGGTGCTCGTCGAGCACGGCGTCGCCAAGGGCGACCGGGTCCTCGTCTACATGCCGATGGTGCCCGAAGCCGTGGTGGCCATGCTGGCCTGCGCGCGCATCGGCGCGGTACATTCGGTCGTTTTCGGCGGATTTGCCGCCAAGGAACTGGCCACCCGCATCGACGACGCCCGTCCGACGGTGATCCTGACGGCGTCCTGCGGCATCGAGCCCAGCCGGGTTGTCGCCTACAAGCCGCTGCTCGACGAGGCGATCGACCTGTCCGCCCACAAGCCGTCAGCCGTGCTGCTCCTGCAGCGGCCGGAAGCCGTCGCCACGATGAAGCCGGGTCGCGACCACGATTGGGCCGCGGCTGTCGCGACGGCGCGCGAGGAGGGCCGGGCCGCCGATTGTGTGCCGGTTGCGGCGACGGATCCGCTCTACGTGCTCTACACCTCCGGCACCACCGGCAAGCCGAAGGGCGTCGTCCGCGACAATGGCGGCCACATGGTGGCGCTGGCCTGGTCGATGACCAATCTGTACGGCGCCCGCCCGGGAGATACCTTCTGGGCGGCCTCCGACGTCGGCTGGGTCGTCGGCCATTCCTACATCGTCTATGCCCCGCTACTGGTCGGCTGCACGACCGTGATCTACGAGGGCAAGCCGGTCGGAACGCCGGACCCGGGCGCGTTCTGGCGCATGATCGCCGAGTACGACATCCGTATCCTGTTCACGGCGCCGACCGCGTTCCGGGCGATCAAGAAGGAGGATCCGGACGCCACCCACCTGAAGCGCTACGATCTGAGCGGCTTCCGGGCACTGTTTCTCGCTGGCGAGCGGGCAGACCCCGACACCGTGCAGTGGGCGGAGCGGATCCTCGGCGTACCGGTCATCGACCACTGGTGGCAGACCGAGACCGGCTGGGCGATCGCCGGCAACCCGCTGGGCCTCGGCGCCCTGCCGGTCAAGCACGGCTCGCCGACGGTGCCGATGCCCGGCTTCGACGTGCAGATCGTCGACGAGGGCGGCAAGCCCGTGGCGGCCAACCAGATGGGTTCCATCGTTATCCGCCTGCCCCTGCCGCCGGCATGCCTGCCGACGCTGTGGCAGGCCGACGACCGGTTCCGCGAGAGCTACCTCACCGCGTTCCCCGGCTTCTACAATACGTCGGATGCGGGCTTCGTCGACGAGGACGGCTACCTGTTCATCATGGGGCGCACCGACGACATCATCAATGTCGCCGGCCACCGGCTGTCGACCGGCGGCATGGAGGAGGTGCTGTCATCCCATCCGGCCGTGGCGGAATGTGCCGTGATCGGCATCAAGGACGCGCTCAAGGGCGAGCAGCCCTGCGGCTTCGTCGTCCTCAAGAGCGGCGTCAACCGCTCGCCGCTCGAGATCGAGAAGGAGATCGTGCAGCTGGTCCGCGACAAGATCGGCCCGGTGGCGGCCTTCAAGATCGCCATCACGGTCAATCGCCTGCCCAAGACCCGCTCGGGCAAGATCCTGCGCGGCACCATGAAGAAGATCGCCGACGGTGACGCCTGGGCGATGCCGGCGACCATCGATGATCCGGCGGTGCTGGACGAGATCGCGACGGCGCTGAAGGACAAGGGGATCTGACGACAGGCATCTGAGCCGGG
>JBMOJG010000114.1:0-7756 GCA_049316925.1 Alsobacter sp.
TGTTCGACGATCCGCACCACCCCTACACCGCGGCGCTGCTGGCGGCGCTGCCCGAGCGCGCCACCGGCCGTGTGCTGCCGTCGATCCCCGGTGTCGTTCCCGGTCAGTTCGACCGTCCGCGCGGCTGCCAGTTTTCGCCGCGCTGTGCCTTCGCCACGGATCTCTGCCGCTCGACCCCGCCGCGCCCGGCATCCCAGGACCGCGGTCTCGCGCTGTGCCATTACGCGCTGGTCGATGGCATGCCCTCCAGCCGGGACGTAGCCGCATGACCGTCGTGCTCGAGGGCCGCAACCTCTCCCGCGACTACAGCGCGCGGCGCGGCATGTTTTCCCCGCCCGCCACCGTCAAGGCGCTGGCCGGTGTGTCGTTCGACCTGACGCCGGGCCGCACGCTGGCGGTGGTTGGCGAATCCGGCTCCGGCAAGTCGACACTGGCCCGGCTGGTGACAATGATCGAGGAGCCGACCACAGGCACGCTGCGCATCGACGGCGTCGATCTCGCCGCCGCCACGGCCCAGGATCGTCGTCGCCTGCGCCGTGAGGTCCAGATTGTCTTCCAGAACCCCTACGGCTCGCTCAATCCGCGCCAGACCATCGGTGCCGCGCTCGAGGAGCCGCTGCTGGTCAACACCGACATGCCTGCGGCGCAGCGCCGCGCGGCGGCCGCCGACATGATGGCCCGCGTCGGGCTGCGGCCGGAATTTGCCGACCGCTACCCGCACATGTTCTCCGGCGGCCAGCGCCAGCGCATCGCCATCGCGCGCGCCGTGGTGCTGCGCCCCAAGATCCTCGTCCTCGACGAGCCCGTGTCGGCGCTCGACGTGTCGATCCGCGCCCAGGTGCTGAACCTGCTGGCCGAGCTGCAGGAGGAGTTCCGGCTCGCCTATCTGTTCATCGCCCACGACCTGTCCGTCGTGCGCCACATCGCCGACGAGGTGATGGTGATCTATCTCGGCCATGCCGTGGAGATGGGCCCGCGCGACGTGATCTTCGCTGCCCCGCAGCACCCCTACACGCGGGCGCTGTTGTCGGCGACGCCGGTCGCCGACCCCGGCGCCAAGAAGGAGCGGATCGTGCTGCAGGGCGAACTGCCCTCGCCGTTCGAGCCGCCGCCCGGCTGCCCGTTCAACCCGCGCTGTGCCCATGTGCTCGACCGCTGCCGCGTCGAGAACCCGCCGTTCGAGCGCAAGCACGGGCGCAACGTCGCCTGCTGGGCCGTGGAGCCGGGCTGACCATGGCCCGTCGCCCTGCCCGGGCCGCCGCGCTGCCGGCCGTGCCCAGTCTCGATGTCGAGACCCGCGTCCGCGACGACGACCACCAGTCGGTGCGCCTCTGGCTGCGGATGCTGTCGTGCACCAACATCATTGCCGGCGAGCTGCGCCGCCGCCTGCACGAGGAGTTCGACTGCACGCTCTCGCGCTTCGACCTGATGGCGCAGCTGGAGCGCGGTCCCGACGGTCTCAGCATGTCGGAGCTGTCGCGCCGCATGATGGTGACCAATGCCGCCATCACCGGCCTCACCGACAGGCTGGTGCGCGACGGCCATGTCGAGCGCGTCGGCGACGCTGCCGACAAGCGCGCCTTCCGGGTCCGCCTCACCGCGGATGGCCGCACCTATTTTCTCGCCATGGCGCGACGCCACGAGGAGTGGGTGGTCGAGCTGTTTGCCGGTCTCGACGACCGCCGCAAGGCGCAGCTGCGCGACCTCACCGGCGAGCTGAAGCGGCAGCTGCGGGGCGGTTAGACGCCATGGCCGCCGGATCCGCAGGCTCCCGGTCCCTTGCCTTATTCCGGCACCACCGCGACGGCCTGGATCTCGATCAGCGCCTCGTCCTCGATCAGCCCAGCCACCTGCACGGCCGCCATCGCCGGATAGTGCCGCCCGATGATCTCCTTGTAGACGGCACCGATCTCCTTGCGGCGCGCGATGTAGTCGCGCTTGTCGATCAGGTACCAGGTCATCGAGGTGATGTGCTCGGGCCCCGCCTCGGCCTCGCGCAGCACCGCCATGATGTTGCGCAGCGTCTGCCGCGTCTGGCCGACGAGGTCGTGGTGCTCGAACCGGCACAGGCCGTTCCAGCCGATCTGCCCGCCGACGAACACGCTCCGGCCGCGCGCCGCAATGCCGTTGGCATAGCCGATCGGACGTGCCCAGCCGGGCGGCTGCAGGATCGTGTGGCCGGATGATTTCAGCGGATCGCTCATGCGGTCCTCCCGTTGCGGGTTACGTCGCGCCCGACGATCACCTTCTGCACCTCGGTGGCGCCCTCGTAGATGCGCAGCGCCCGGATCTCGCGGTAGAGCCGCTCGACGATCTCGCCGCGCCGCACGCCCCGCCCGCCGAACAGCTGCACCGCCCCGTCGATCACGAACTGGGCGTTCTCCGTCGCCGTCATCTTCGCCATCGCGGCCTCGCGCGTGGTCGGCAGGCCCTGCACGTCGCGCCGCCAGGCGGTGCGGTAGGTCAGGAGCGCGGCGGCGTCGATGGCGGTCGCCATCTCGCCGAGCGTCGCCTGCGTCAGCTGCAGGTCACCGAGCGTGCCGCCGAACATCGGCCGCGCCCGCACATGCGCCACCGTCTCGTCGAAGGCGCGGCGCGCGAAGCCCAGCGCGGCGGCCGCCACCGACGCCCGGAAGATGTCGAGCGTCCGCATGGCGAGCTTGAAGCCCTCGCCCTGCACGCCGATCAGCCGGTCGGCCGATACCCGGCAGCCGTCAAAGCGCAGCCGCGCCAGCGGGTGCGGCGCGATGACGTCGATGCGCTCGGCAATCGTCAAGCCGGGCGTTGCCGCGTCGACGACGAAGGCCGACAGGCCGCGCGTGCCGGGCGCCTCGCCGGTGCGGGCGAACACGCAGTAGAAATCGGCGATGCCGCCATTGGAGATCCAGGTCTTCTCCCCGTCGAGCACGAAGCCATCGCCGTCGCGCCGCGCGGTCGTCGCGATGGCGCCGACATCGGAGCCGGCATCGGGCTCCGACAGCGCGAAGGCCGCGATCTTTTTGCCCTCCACGACGGCCGGCAGGATCGCCGCCTTGAGCGCCTCCGGCGCCCCCAGCGTGATCGCGCCGGTGCCCAGCCCCTGCATGGCGAAGGCGAAGTCGGCGAGGCCGTCCGCATAGGCCAGCCTCTCGCGCGCCAGGCAGAGCAGCCGCGAGTCGAGACCCTCTGCGGCGCCGCCATAGGCCGCCGGCACGCAGGATCGCAGCATGCCGCCCGCACCGAGCCGTGCGACGAGCGTCCGGCAGGCCGCGTCGACATCGTCATGGCCCACCGCGCCGAGCCCGTCTGCGGTGATCCAGCCGTCGAGCCCGGCCGCAAAGGCGCGGTGCCGGTCCTCGAAGAACGGCCAGGCCAGGTGGTCGGCCGATGGCGTGGGCTGGGACGTGTCCATCAATTGCCCTCGAACACGGGCTTCGCCTTGGCCGCAAAGGCCTCGAAGGCGCGGCGGAAGTCCTGGGTCATCATGCAGATCGCCTGGGCCTGCGCCTCGGCCTCGACCAGCTCCTCGATCCCCATCGCCCATTCGTGGTTGAGCATCGTCTTCGTCATCGCGTGGCCGAACCACGGCCCGTCGGCAAGCGACCGCGCCAGCGCATGCGCCTTGCCGGGGAGTTCGTCGGACGTGTGCAACGCGTTGAAAAAGCCCCAGGCCTCCCCCTCAGTCGCGCTCATCATCCGGCCGGTGTAGAGCAGCTCCGCCGCCCGGCCCTGGCCGATCACCCGCGGCAGCAGCCCGCAGGCGCCCATGTCGGCGCCGGCCAGACCAACGCGGGTGAACAGGAAGGCGGTGCGCGCCGCCGGCGTGCCGAGCCGCATGTCCGCGGCCAGCGCCAGCATGGCGCCGGCGCCGGTGCAGATCCCGTCGACGGCCGCGATCACGGGCTGCGGCGCCCGCTTCATCGCCTTGACGGTGTCGCCGGTCATGCGCGTGAAGGCGAGCAGGTCGGGCATGCTCATGGCCAGCAGCGGCTCGATGATCTCGAAGACGTCGCCGCCCGAGCAGAAATTGCCGCCGGCGCCGGTAAGCACGACCGCCCGCACGTCGCTCGCCTCGGGCAGCGCCCGGAACAGGTCGCGCAGCTCCGCATAGCTCTCGAAGGTCAGCGGGTTCTTCTTCTCGGGCCGGTTCAGCGTGATGGTGGCGACGCGCCCGTCCGCGTCCGTGCTCCAGCCGAAATGCCGCGCCTGGTAGTCGCGCATCGGCCGCTTCTGTTCGCTCATCGCGCTCATGGGTTCCTCCCTAGCCGCTTGTCACTTCGCCGCCCGCCACGGCAATGGCCTGGCCGGTGATGGCCGAGGCCCCGGGGCCGCACAGCCACAGCACCGTATCCGCCACCTCCGCGACGGTAACGAGCCGGCCCTGCGGATTGGCCTTCGCCAGCTCGGCACGCGCTGCCTCGGCACTGCGGCCCGTCCGCGCCGTGATGGTCGCCACCGCGCCATCGAGCAGCGGCGTGTCGGTGAAGCCGGGGCAGACGGCATTGACGGTGACACCGCTCTTTGCCGTCTCCAGCGCCAGCGCCCGGACCAGCCCGATGACGCCATGCTTGGCGGCGCAATAGGCCGACACATAGGGGTAGCCGATCAGCCCCGCCGTGCTCGCCACCGCCATCACGCGACCACCGCCCCGCGCCACCATGCCGGGCAGCACCGCCCGCAGGCAGGCGAAGACGCCGGTGAGATTGACCGCCAGCGTCGAGGCCCACAGCGCATCGTCGGTGCGGGCGAGCGGCGCGCTGGGCGCCGCCCCGGCCGCCGTGACCAGGATCGCGAGCGGCCCGCGCGCCGCCTCCGCCTCCGCCAGCGCGGCCTGCACGGCGGCGGGATCGGTAACGTCCAGCGGCAGCACGCCGTGGCCGCTGCCGGCGAGGCCGTCGTGGACAGCCTCCAGTGGGCCTGCGCGACGTCCGGTAAGCGTCAGGATCGCACCTTCCGCCGCCAGCGCCGCGGCGATGCCGGCGCCGATTCCGCTTCCGGCGCCGGTGACGAGCGCGTGCTGGCCGGCAAGCCGGCCGCTCACGGCGTCTGCCCGGCGCGCGTCAGCGCCGTCTCGTACTGGCTCCGGCCAGGCAGGTACTGCTTCGGCCAGGCGAGGCCCGGCACGCCGATCCGCGCCGCCTCATGCAGCGTCCAGGCCGGGTCGGCGAGGTGAGGGCGCGCCACCGCGACAAGATCGGCGCGCCCGGCCGCGATCACCGAATTGGCCTGGTCGGCATCGGAGATCGCGCCGACCGCCACCGTGGCGATGCCGACCTCGTTGCGGATCCGGTCGCTGAACGGCGTCTGCCACAGCCGGCCGTAGACCGGCCGGTCACCCTTCAGCGTCTGCCCGGTCGAGCAGTCGATGAGGTCGGCGCCCGCCGCCTTGAACAGCCGCGCGAAGGCGACGGCATCGTCGGCCGTGTTGCCGCCCGGATACCAGTCGGTGCACGACAGCCTCACCGAGATCGGCCGGTCGACCGGCCAGGCCTCCCGCACCGCGCGGAACACCGCCAGCGGGAACCGGGCGCGGTTCTCATGCGAGCCGCCATAGGCGTCGGTCCGCCGGTTGGTGAGCGGCGACAGGAAACTCGCCAGCAGATAGCCATGGGCGCAGTGCAGCTCCAGCACGTCGAAGCCCGCCTGGGCACCCAGCCGAGCCGCCCTGGCAAAGGACTCGCGCACCGTCTCCATGTCGGCTTCGGTCATTTCCCGCGGCACCTGCCCGTGCGGCAGGAATGGGATCGGCGAGGCCGAGATCAGCGGCCATCCGTCCTCCAGCGGCTCGTCCATGCCCTCCCAGCCGAGACGCGTCGCGCCCTTGCGTCCGGCATGGCCCAGCTGAAGGCCCGCCTTCGCGTCGGAATTGGCGTGGATGAACCCGGCGATGCGAGCGAGCCCTTCGGCCTGCTGGTCGTTCCACAGGCCGAGGCAGCCCGGCGTGATGCGGGCATCAGCGGACGGGCAGGTCATCTCGCCGAACACCAGCCCGGCGCCACCCAGCGCGCGGGCGCCGAGATGCACCAGGTGGAAATCGCCGGCGACGCCATCCTGGGCCGAATACATCGCCATCGGCGAGACGACGATGCGGTTCTGCAGCGTCACGCCGCGCAGCGACAGCGGCGTGAAGGACGGTGGCACCGGGCGCGCCTCGGGCGCCGCAGGAACGCCGGCCTTGGCCGCGAACCAGCGCTCGTAGCCCTCGAGCCAGGCCTTGTCGCGCACCCGCAGATTCTCGTGGCTGATGCGCTGGGAGCGCGTCAGCAGCGAATACATGAACTGCTCGGGCGGCAGCGTGTCGCAGTAGCGCGCGCCCACCACCTCGAACCACTCCATGGCGTTGCGGGCGGCGTTCTGGATCCGCGCCACGTCGATCCGCCGGACCGCCTCATAGGCCTCCAGCACGGCCGCGATCTTGTCGGCGGTATCGCCCAGCGCCTGGAACTGCCGCGTCAGCTCGATCGCGTCCTCCAGCGCCAGCTTGGTGCCCGAGCCGATGGCGAAATGGGCTGTGTGGGCGGCGTCGCCCATCAGCACCACATGGCTGCGTCCGTTGTGGGTCGACCAGCGGTCGCACACCAGCCGGCCGAAGCTGAGCCAGGCCGAGCCGCGCAGGTGGCGCGCATTGGTCATCAGCCGGGACCCGTCCAGCACCTCGGCAAACACATCCTCGCAGAACGCGATCGAGCGGTCCTGGTCGGCGTCCGCAAGGCCGGCGGCCTGGAACGCCTCCTCGGTGGTCTCGACGATGAACGTCGAGGTGTTCTCGTCGAACTTGTAGACATGCGCCTGGAACCAGCCATGCGCCGTCTTGCGGAAGTCGAACGTGAAGGCCTCGAACGACCGGTTGGTGCCCAGCCAGATATAGCGGTTTGGCCGGGTCGCCATGTCGGGGCGGAACACGTCCGCATAGGCGTTGCGCACCCTGGAGTTGACGCCGTCGCTCGCCACCACCAGGTCGGCATCCGGGAAGTCGCGGTCGCCGTTCGCCTCCCTGTCGAACACCAACTCGACGCCGACAGTCTCGCAGCGGGCCTGCAAGATGTTCAGCAGCGTCTTGCGGCCAATGCCGACGAAGCCGTGACCGGTCGTGCGCATCCGCCGGCCGTGGATCAGCACCTCAATGTCGTCCCAGTGGTTGAACGCCGCCTCGATGGCGGCGGCGCTCTCGGGATCCCACTGCCGCATGCCCACCATGGTGGCGTCGGAGAACACCACGCCCCAGCCGAACGTGTCGTAGGGCCGGTTGCGCTCCACCACGGTGATGTGGTTTGCCGGGTCGAGCTTCTTCATCAGCAGGGCGAAGTAGAGCCCGGCCGGACCGCCGCCGATGCAGACGATGCGCATGTCGTGTCTCTCCCTCGCGCGCTGCGCGTATCGGTTTCAGCCCGGCGACGTTTCGCCGGCCGCGATCGCCCGCAGGGCGGTGCGGCGGAGCTTGCCGGTGTCGGTGCGCGGCAACGCGTCGACGAACGCGATGGCGCGCGGATATTTGTAGGGCGAGATCTCGGCCTTGACGTGCTCCTGCAGCGCCTTGGCGAGAGCGTCGTCCGCGGTGTGGCTCTCAGCCAGCACGACATAGGCCTTGACGATCTGGCCGCGCTCCGGATCGGGCTGGCCGACCACGCCGCATTCGCGCACGGCCGGATGCGTCAGCAGCGCAGCCTCCACTTCGGGCCCGGCGATGTTGTAGCCGGCCGACACGATCATGTCGTCGGAGCGCGCCTGATACCAAAAATACCCGTCGGCATCCCGCACATAGGTGTCGCCGGTGATG
>JBMOJG010000115.1:0-7750 GCA_049316925.1 Alsobacter sp.
GCGCGCCACCCAGCCGAGCCCCTGTGCCATCAGGGCCGGGCGGGTGAGCAGTTTTGGCGAAGCGCGCAGCCATTCGTCGGGGCCGGCGAGGTCCACGACAGCGGCGACCTTGCCTCCCGCCTTGACAATGCCGGAGGCGACTGCGGCCAGCAATGGGCCGCATCCCGCGACGAGCACAGGGGAAGCGGGCACGACGCCGTGGGATTTCAACAGGACGGTCGCCGCCGCAAGGCCAATGACGCCGGGGAGGGTCCAACCGGGAAACGGCACCACCCGCTCGTGCGCGCCCGTCGCCGCGACCAGGCGTGGGGCCTCGAAGACCTCGTTACCATCCGGTCCAATCGCGTCGACGCGAAATGCGCCGCCTACCGACCAGACGCGCCTGCCGAGCCGGACCTCGGCAGAGGATTTCGCCAGCGCAGCACGCAGGGCGTCGCCGTCGCGCCGCTCAGGCGAGGTGTCGTCCCGCACCAGTCCCGCCCATGGAGCGCGCCACACCTGGCCGCCGGCCGCGGGTTGCTCGTCGATGATCACGACGCGCAGGCCTGCTTCGGCCGCCGCAAGGGCGGCGTTGGCGCCTGCCGGGCCCGCCCCCAGGACGATCAGGTCATGGCTCACGGCACGCCCCGCAGCTCAACCGCCATTCCGGCAGCGACGGGCGTCAGGCAGGCCTGGCGGAGGACGCCATCAACGTGAACCACGCATTCCTGGCAAACTCCCATGAAGCAGAAGGCCCCCCGCGGCGTACCGTCGCGCGGGCTGACGCGCAGCCGCAGGTACCCGAGAATTGCGAGCGCGGAGGCGAGTGGCTCGCCGGCAGGAGCCGACGCCGGCAGACCGTCGACAGTGAAGAACACGGACCCGGACCGGCCTGCGGGAAGGCGATGAAAGCCAGTGTTCCGTTGGTCCATGCAGTGCTCCCGGGGGCAGCCCGCAGGCCGCGGGAGAGGCGGCGGCGCCTGCCGGATCAGCCTTTACATGTCTGCAATTCGTATACAAACTATCGACAGTCGGCGCAAACGGCGCCACTTCGGGCCCGCGCTGGTGGGTCGCAACAGCGGAGGGTTCGGACATGAGGCGTTGGATCGCTGGGCTGGCGGCTGCGGCCGCGGTCGTCGGGTTTGCATGGGGCGGGATCGCGCAGGCGCGCACGCTCGATGAGATCATCAAGTCGGGCACAATCCGGGTCGGCGTGAACCCGACGCTGCCGCCCCTGGGCAAGTTCAACGAGAAGAACGAGATCGTCGGCTTCGACGTGGATTTCGCCACCGAAATCGCCAAGACGCTTGGCGTGAAGCTTGAGGTTGTCCAGACGGGCTCGCCGGACCGCATTCCGTTCGTCGCCTCGGGCAAGATCGACTTCGTGATGGGGGCGATGACGCGCAACCCGGAGCGCGCCAAAGTGATCGACTTCACCGTGCCGGTGCACACGGAGGTGTTCGGCGTGCTGACGATCGACGGCAAGCCGATCAACAACGTGAAGGACCTCGACAGCCCAAGCTTCACGCTGGTGCAGGTGCGCGGCACGACGCCCGTGAAATACATCGAGGACAATCTGAAGAACGCAAAGGTCACCCTGCTCGACAACTACCCGGACGCGATCCGGGCCATCGCGCAGGGCCGCGGCGATGCCATGGTTGATGTGCTCGATTTCGTCGGCGAACACATGAACAAGCATCAGGTGAAGTGGAAGGTCGTGCCGACCCCGGTCGACGTCTATTACTGCGGGCTTGGCGTGGCCAAGAACTCCACGGGCCTCAAGGACTGGCTGAACGTCGCGATCTTCGAGATGCACCGCCGCGGCAAGATCGACGAGCTGTGGGAGAAGTGGTTCGGCATCAAGATGCTCTACCCCACGGGCTTCACGCCCTACTTCTGAGCCGGACGGCGGGCCCCGCCCCCACCCCACCCGAGTCTGGGAGCCCGCCGGTGCTCGACTACACATTCCAGTACGGCCAGATCTGGCCGCATCTGCCCCGCCTGATCAGCGGGGCAGTGCTGTCTCTGGAACTCGCCGTCCTGTCGTTCTGCGGGGGGCTGATGCTGGGCACCGCGGGTGCGGCCTTGGTCACGTTCGGCGGAACCTGGACGCGCAGGGCCGTTCAAGCCTATGTGACGTTTTTCACCAACACGCCGCAGCTCGTCCAGATCTATTTCCTCTACTTCGCCCTGCCAGACATGGGGATCGTGCTGTCGTCTTTCGCCGCCGTGCTGATCGGCATGACGCTCAACGCCGGGGCCTACCTCACGGAGATCCAGCGCGCCGGTTTTGAATCCCGGCGTCAGTCCGAGATGGAAGCCGCAGAAGTCCTGGGCTTCTCGCGGTGGCAGCAGATCCGATTTGTCATTCTCCCCCATGTGGCACGCGTGCTGTTCCCGCCGCTGTCCAACCAGTTCATCCTGATGACGCTCGGGACATCCATGGCCGCGGTGTTCGGGGTCGAGGAACTGACGGGGCAGGCCCTCAACATCAACGCGACCACGTTCCGGTCGCTGGAGATCTTTTCGGTGACCGCGCTGTTCTATGTCGCGGTGACGCTGCTTGCCTCGGCGCTGCTGGGCCTCATCGGCTCCACCGTCTTCCGCGCCCGCATGCGGTGGCTGTGAGATGTGGCGCCAGATCGTCCAGGAGGCTCCCTCCTTTTTCAGCTACTACAACATCGTCTTCGTGCTGCAGGCCGCTCTGACGACCGTGGCGCTGTCGGCCATCGGCTGCATCCTCGGTGTCGCGTTCGGCGGATTGCTGACACTGCTCCGACTGACGCGGGGACGGCTCGTTGCACCTCTGCGATGGCTCGGGATCCTCTACACGGAGCTGTTTCGCCGCATCCCCTTTTTGGTGACGCTCATGCTGGTGTTCTTCGCGATCCAGCTCTCGGGCCTCGATCTGCCGCTGTTCGTCGTCGCAGCGGTGAGCGTGACACTGATCGCCTCGGCGTTCCTGGCCGAGATCGTCCGGGCCGGGCTCGAATCCGTCCACCGCAACCAGTGGGACGCGGCGGCGGCCATGAATTTCGGCCTGCTCGACACCGTGCGCCATGTGGTGCTGCCGCAGGCCTGGCGGATCATCCTGCCGCCAGCCTTCGGGTTCTTCGTGCTGTTCATCAAGGATACGGCGCTGGCCTCGCAGATCGGCGTGATCGAACTGACCTTTGCCGGCAAAGTCCTCAACAACAAAGGGTTTTCGCCAGTTCTCGTGTTCGGGACCATCCTGGTCGTCTACTTCCTCGTGTCCTGGCCGCTCGCACGCCTCGGCGCTTCCCTGGAGACCCGCCTTGCCCCGTCTCGCCATCGCCGGCCTTGAGGCCCGCTACGGATCCCTGAAGGTGCTGGACGGCATCGATCTCGATGTCGCGTCGGGCGACGTCATCGGACTGATCGGGCCGTCGGGCTCGGGCAAGAGCACGGTCCTGCGGGCGCTGGTCGGCCTGACGCCGCCATCCGCAGGCACGGTGTCGATCGACGGAGAGCAGGTCGACTATACCGACGCTGGCTCGGTGCGCCGGCTGCGTGATCGGCTCGCCATCGTGTTCCAGCAGTACAACCTGTTCCAGAACATGACGGCGCTGCAGAACGTCACCATCGCACCCATCAAGATCAAGCGCCGCCCCAAAGAGGAGGTCGAGGCGTCCGCCCGCGCCCTTCTGGCCAAGGTCGGCCTCGCCGACAAGCTCGATCGCTACCCCGACGAACTGTCGGGCGGCCAGCAGCAGCGGGTGGCCATCGCCCGTGCACTGGCGCTGAAGCCAGAGATTTTGCTGCTCGACGAGGTGACCGCCGCCCTCGATCCTGAACTTGTGTCGGAAGTGCTTGACGCCATCCGGCTGCTGGCGGACGAGGGCATGACGATGTTGATCGTCTCCCATGAAATGGGGTTCATCCGAGAGGTGTCGCGTGAGGTGGTGTTCATGGATGCCGGCCGGATCGTGGAGCGAGGGCCGCCTGCGCGCATTTTTGACGCGCCCACCGAGCCGCGCACCCGCGACTTCGTGTCGAAGATCCTGAGGCACTGACGGCCGGCCCGCCAACAGGCCAGGGATCCGTATCCTGTGCTGCAATGCGTCGGGCGCGGATGACGGTGAGCGGTCCTGGAGGCCGGTCAGCGACGCCTTGTGGATGCCGTGAACAGAGGATGGGAGTTGCGCCATGACGGAACCTGCGGCTTCGCCTGCTCGACCCCGCCCCGGTGCCGACCTGCTGGTCGGTGCCGTGGACAACCATGTCCACGCCTGTCCGCACATCAACGGCCGGTCGCTTGATGTTTTCGATGCGGTACGCGATGCCGCCGCAGCCGGTATGCGCGGCCTCGGACTGATGGACAATTTCGCCAACTCGTCGGGTCTTGCGTCCCTGGCGATGCGCCATCTCGGCCATCTCGGGGTCGACGTGTGGGGCGGGCTCATCATGGAGCCGCCGGCCGGCGGCGTCGATGCGGACGGCGTCCGCATTGCGCTCGCCTACGGGTATGGACCCGGGACCGGAGCGCGGTTCATCTCGCTGCCGACCCATCACACGCGCAACATCGCCCTGATAGAGGGGCGCAGCCCGCTCCATGTCGAGAGCTGCTTCTCGGTACCCGAGACCGGCGCGATGCCCGATCCGGTTGCCGAGATCCTCGACCTCGTCGCGGCTGCCGACGTCGTGTTCAACACCGGCCATGTCTCCGGCCCCGAGGCCGTGCGGCTGGTCGAAGCCGCCTGTCAGGCGGGCTGCCGGCGCATTCTCGTGCCTTCATCGCACTACGATTCGACAACAGTCGCGGAGATCTCGCGGCTCGGTGCCTATGCCGAGTTTTCCTTCTTCTTCGTCTCCCACGCCACGCAGGCCGGCCTCACCCATGTCGACGCAAAGGCCAGCACGGTGACACCGGTACCGGCGCCGGAGATGGTCACCCTGATCCGTGCGGCCGATGCCAGCAAGGTGATCCTGAACAGCGACTGCGGGGTGTTCCTGTTGCCGCCTCCGGTGGAGGGATTGCGCGAGTTCCTTCTGCTGCTGGAGACGTGCGGCCTTTCTCGCGAAGCGCTGCAGCCAATGGTCAGCGATATCCCCGCAGCCCTGTTCAAGGTCGGACAGGCGGCATCCTGACGGGGCGAACAAGGGCTGAGCGCGACGGAACACGACGGCTGGGCGCGAGGGGCAACTACCTCACCGTATCCAGCGCGAAATTGGCGAGGCTCTTGCTGTGAGCGACGACGGCCTTTCGGGCCGCCTTCGTATCGTCTGCCTCCAGTGCCTCGAGAATGGCGAGGTGCTCGATCGAATCCGGTTCCAGTCGGTCGGACAGGCGTGCGATCTCGAACAGCCGTGTCGTCACGCGCAGGGCCCGGATCATCTGCGCCAGCACCTCGTTGCCACATCCGTCGATATAGAGCCCATGCAGGGCATTGTCGGACCGCCAATGCGCGTCGGTGTGATAGGTCGTCGCCCGGCGCAGTTCCTCGATTTCATGGCGCACCTGCGCCAGTGCCTGCCGGGAAATGCGGCCACAGGACAGAGCGGCGGCTTCGGCCTCGAGGATCTCGCGGACCCTCAGACTGTGCAGGTATTCGCGCAGGTCCACGTTTCGCACGACAAAGGAGCGGCCGGTTCCCTTGACGACAAGGCCTTCGCCCTCGAGCCGCTGCAGGGCCTCCCGCAAGGGTGTGCGGGAAATCCCGAGCACATCCGCGAGCCGGGCCCCGATGATGACCTCGCCGCCCTTCAGCCGCCGGTCCTTGATCATCTCGTAGACGGAATTGTAGGCGAGATTCGCCAGGTTGACCGAGCCGGACGAGGACTGCAGGTCTTCATCGATGTCCTCAATGATCTCGCTCATCCCGCTGCCTTTGCGGCTGAGGGCAACGTCTCGCGCGGCACAGACATGCCGTCGGCCTTGTTGCCCGCCGTGTGCCTCCGGTTTGGGGCCTCTCCGCCGCGCAGATCTGTGGCGAACAGCCCTGCCCTGATCGCCAGTGCATCACAGCGGCTGCCATCGGACCCGTCCGTGGGCTTGGCTTGGGCGGAGACATGCATGCCGCCGCTGATGGTCGTCATAGACACCGGCGCCATACCCGCCGTCTCCTGCCTTGCGAACGCAGTGTATGCAGAATGCGCGCAGGAAGTGGAGAGGGTTTCCCGATAACGACACCATTGCCTGTGTTTTCCCGGTCCAAGCAATCCGCAGCGACCAGCGTGTGCCGGACCTGCGTCGCTGTCGCTGCCGAAGCCGCTAGTCGAACCGTGCAATGGAAAAGGGCGTGAGATCGCGCCCGGCGTCACCGTGCAGGATGATAGCGGCCGTCGTCCGGCCCATGATGGGACCCAGCGTGTAGCCGTTCGACGTGACGCAGGTGAAGAACCCTGGCAATCCGGGGTGCTCGCCGAGGATCGGGGCCCCGTCGATGTTGATGTTCATCGCCGCCCAGCTGCGCAGAACGTGCAGCTTGCGCAGGCCTGGCACCACATGCTGCGCCACCCACAGATTGCCTTCTATGCTGTCGCGCAGCGGTCGCGGATGCTGGCGGACCGGATCGAGCGACGCCGTCCAGCCGCCACCGATGATGAACGCGCCATTCCCGGCCTGCTTGAGGGTGAGATGGCGGTCGGCATGGGCGACAAGGCGAGAGATCAGTGGCTCCGCAGGCTCGGTGACGATCATCTGGAGCGGCGCGCCGTGCACGGGGACGTCGACGCCCAGCATGGTACCGATCCGGGAGGCAAAGGCCCCGGCGGCGTTGACGACCCGCCCGGCGCGAATCTCGCCACGGTTCGTCGCGAGGCTGAATCCCGACGTCCCGCGGGCGATCGAACGGACCTCGACCCCCGTGATGACGCGCGCCCCGGCGGCGAGGGCCGCGCGGTGAATGCCCTCGGTGGCGACCAGCGGATTGATCTTGCCTTCCTGCGGACAGAAGGCCGCACCGACAAAGCGCGGGTCCAGAGCAGGCTCGAGCCGGCGCAGGTCGTTGTGGCCGATGATGTCGCAGTCGATCCCCTGGGCGCGCTCGACCGCCGTCTTGGCGGCAAGGAAAGCGAGGTCCCGTTCGGTTTCCGCCACCATCAGCCCGCCGGTAATGGCGAGCTCGAAATCGAGTTCCAGTTCCGCTTCGAGAGACTGCCACAGGGCGATCGAGTCGCGCTGCAACGGCAGGGTGCGGGCGGCCGGTCCGCCACCAGCCTCGGCCCGTGCGCCATGGTCGAACGACAGGAGTTGGGCGTGCAGGCTGCCGGCATTGCCGCCGGAGGCCCCCGCATTGACGGGGCCACGGTCCAGCACCACGACGTCGTGGCCCTCGCGCGCCAGGAACAGGGCGGTGGACAGGCCGGCTATCCCGGCGCCGATCACAACCGTCGCCGCCTCGCGCACCGGAAGGGGCGGCCCCGGGGACAGCACCCGGTCCGGCAGCATGACACGGCGGTGGCCACCCCATTCCGGCTTCTGCACGGCGAGCGCTGACAGTGCCACGGGGCGCACAGGCATCTGCGGAGCAGGGAGGGCGGCCTCGGTCTGCGGCGCACCGACAAGGGCCCGCAGCACCGGGGCGCAATAGCGGCCCTGGCATCGGCCCATCCCGGCCCGTGTCAGGCGCTTCAGGGTGGCAACGTCGCTGACGGCATGGGTGGCGATGGTGGTGCGCAGGGTCGACAGGCTGACGGCCTCGCACCGGCACACGAGCATGTCCCGGCCTTCCCCTCCATGCGGTGAGGGAGACGCAGCAAAGAGGCTCCAGAGCGCAGACTGGAAGCGGCGGTGACGGGAGAGCTGGCG
>JBMOJG010000116.1:0-7747 GCA_049316925.1 Alsobacter sp.
ACGGCGTCGAGCGGCCGAAGCCCTCGATCCAGTTCGAGATCGGCGAGCAGGTGCGCGTTGCCGATGGCCCGTTTGCGTCGTTCAGCGGCACGGTCGAGGAGGTCGACGAGGCCCGCGCCAGGCTCAAGGTCGCGGTGTCGATCTTCGGCCGCGCCACGCCGGTCGAGCTCGAATACGCCCAGGTCGAGAAGGTCTGAGCTGCAGCATCGCTGCGCGCCGCAGCCGGCGCGCCCTTGTCCTTTTCCCCGCCTTCGGGTAGGGAAACGCTCCCCGGACAGCGTGCCGGGGCTTTTCACTGCGGGAGGCATGCCGGTCGCCAGCCGGGGTCCATGCCGCACCGCAACCTGCAAACCCGGCACGGAAGGGCGATCGTCCCGGCCGTGCCAGCCGGCGTTTCCGAAAAGGGGCGCCGGATCTGCGAGGAGCAGCCATCATGGCAAAGAAGATCACGGGTTACGTGAAGCTTCAGGTGCCGGCCGGCGCGGCGAACCCGTCGCCCCCGATCGGCCCCGCGCTGGGTCAGCGCGGCCTGAACATCATGGAGTTCTGCAAGGCCTTCAACGCGAAGACCGCGCAGCTCGAGAAGGGCACCCCGATTCCGGTGATCATCACCGCGTATCAGGACCGCTCGTTCACGTTCGAGATGAAGCAGCCGCCGGTCACCTTCTTCCTGAAGAAGGCCGCCAACCTGAAGCTCGGCAAGAAGCCGGCCTCGGGCCACAAGACGCCGGGCCGCGGTTTCATCGGCAAGGTGACGCGCGAGCAGATCCGCGAGATCGCCGCCGCCAAGATGCCCGACCTCAACTGCGACAGCATCGAGTCGGCATCGGCGATGATCGAAGGTTCCGCCCGGTCTATGGGCCTCGAGGTGGTGGGTTAAGGTCATGGCAAAGACAGCAAAGCGCGTTACCGCCCTGCGTGACGGGGTCGACCGTATCAAGCTCTACCCGCTCGCCGATGCGGTGAAGATGGTCAAGGACCGGGCCACCGCCAAGTTCGACGAGACCATCGAGGTCGCGATGAACCTCGGCGTCGATCCCCGCCACGCCGACCAGATGGTCCGCGGCGTCTGCAACCTGCCAAACGGCTCGGGCCGCACGGTGCGCGTTGCCGTGTTCGCGCGCGGCAACAAGGCGGACGAAGCCAAGGCCGCGGGAGCCGACATCGTCGGCGCCGAGGACCTGGTTGAGCGCATCACCTCCGGCCAGATCGACTTCGACCGCTGCATCGCCACGCCCGACATGATGCCGCTCGTCGGCCGTCTCGGTAAGGTGCTGGGCCCGCGCGGCCTGATGCCGAACCCGAAGGTCGGCACCGTGACGCCCGACGTCGCCGGCGCGGTGAAAGCCGCCAAGGGCGGCGCCGTGGAGTTCCGCGTCGAAAAGGCCGGCATCATCCATGCCGGCATCGGCAAGGCCTCGTTCGAGGTCGAGAAGCTGGCGCAGAACATCCGCGCCTTCGCCGACGCGGTTGCCAAGGCGCGCCCCTCGGGCGCGAAGGGCACCTACATCAACCGGATCGCCATCTCGTCGACGATGGGCCCGGGCGTGAAGGTGGACCCATCCTCGGTGATCAGCAGCAGCAGCCAGCAGCAGCAGGCCGGCTGACCCGGCCGGTCGCGCGACACATTCCGAAGGCCCCGCTCCGGCGGGGCCTTTTGATTTGCGCGGGCGCGGCCCGCTCCACGACAGCCCCGCGCGGGCCCACAACGGAGACGATCATGGCCAGGATCCGGCGCAAGGCGAACGAGAGCCCCTTCGTCCTCTACAACGTCATCTATGATGACGGCACCCGCTCGTCCAACCGCAAGGTGGCACGCGAGCTCGTCAACGGGCTGGAAGGCGACGCCGGCGTGAAAGCATCGCTGGAGGCGCAGGACCGCGACATCGCCGAAAAGTCGGGGATGCCGCGGGGGCCGATCAAGCGCATCGAGCGCGTGCCCGAGTAGACAACGCTCACTTCGACAGGTAGGCGCTCGACTTGAGCTTATCGCGGATCTTGGCGAAGATTTCCGACAGCTGGTTGCCGTCGGCGGCGTTGAACAAATTGGAGCTGTCGGTGGCGCAGCCGTTCAGCACTGAGCTGGTCACCTGGTACTGCACGTAGAAGATCTCGATGCCGGCCGCCTTGATCTTGCTGCACAGCGCCAGTGTCTCGCTGTTGAGCTCGGCCAGCGTCGGCACGTAGGATGGGTTATCGGGCGGCGGCGGCTGATCGATGTCGTTCTCGCAGAAAACGCTGGGGTCCATCGCGCTTCTCAGCTTGCAGCGGTAATAGTCCGGCGATCGCGTGTTTTCGCCATCGGTGAACATCACCAGGGCCTTCTTGGCGGTTGCCGTCGGGCGCTGCGAGGCCTGTGACGTGTTGAACATGAAATTGTCCAGCGAGCCGCTCGGCAGTGCGCCTGGCCGTTCGAGATTGGCATTGAAGCGTCCGCGCCATTTTGGCGACAGGTTGTACCAGCCCCACAGCAGCCCGTGGTCGATTCGCGTGCCCAGGTCCCACGGGACCAGCATGTCGATCTTGGCCTGCAGGTCAGCCTCGGAGTCGGTCAAAGGCTGCATGACGAAGCGCCGGTCGGGGCAGGGTAATGGGGCCCGGTAGCCGCCGGTCCTCGGGACGACCCATGAAGCCAAGTCGGTGTCGTAACGCCCCAGCCAGGCGACGAAAAAGGCCGGCGGCGTGTCGTCGAGCGTGGAGATCGCGCCCGGAAGTTCCGGGCAGAACGTGTCCTCAAGGCCACTGAGGACCTTGATCCCCGGAAGGGCGGCCTCAAGGGCTGACTTGGCCATCCAGTTGGCGCTCCCACTCTGGATGGGCCACTGCAGCGACTTGATGTCCTGCTTCTCGCCGTTGCGTATAAGGCCGTACCAGTTGTAGCTGCGACCGATCTTCGGCCAGCTGTTGGTGTTGTACGGCGGCGACCAGCTGTTCAGCCGGTCGACGGGAACCCGGTCGCCGAAAGGCACGATCGCCATGGTGGTGCCGGGGCTCTTCATCATGTCGCTGACGAAGGTCTTGGCCTGCGCCACGGCGGAGGTCCACTTGCCCGGCCGGTTCATCGAACCAGTGACGTCGAACACCAGCGCGATCTCAAGGTCTCTGCTGACCGGCATTTTTCCGGAGGCACGGGCCTTAATGAACCTCACGTAGCGCTGCGTCGGCACCCTTCCCATAAATGTATCGGTGTATGTCTGTGGCCTGAAGAGCGGTCCGAACAGCTCGGGCACCCCCATGGAACCCTCGAACGATACAGTCTTTGTGGTCTTATCGTAGGTGGTTGACGAACTGGGCCAGTTAAATCCCTTTATATCTTTACGTCCCAATTCGATAAAATGCTTATGGACAAGCATTATCCATTTATCGATTGTTGATCCGGAGCCAGAGCCAGAGCCATAGTTATATTCAGGATTGTATTTTGAATTAATCGGCGCAGTTACGATGTGCAAGACCAAACTGTCAACGATCGACTGGAGCTTGTCGCGCTGCATAAGCATGTAAGTGTGCTCGACGGCAAAGGCCGCAGCGAAGGCCAGCGGCAGCAAGGCCACGGCAAAGAATATGCCGAAGGCTCCGCGACAGTCGTCGCGGAACCGCACAAGGCGGGATCGAAGCGCCTGCATGACGCAATACTCCCCTGGCTCTCCGGAGGTCCGGGGCCCGAAAAGCGGGCCGGCCTTTGGCAATGAACTCTGGCGCGCGACCAAAACGGGCGCGGGCCGGTGAAAAACGTCATCTGCAATGAGGACACCCTAGCAGAGCCGGATTAGCACTCCGTTGCCGCGACCGCAGCGGTGGGGCGAGCAGCAGCGTGCTCCGGTCGTCGGGGAAACCCGGCGTCTGGAGCGTGACAGCGGTGCCGCGATCCTGTTCGATGGCGTTGAGGATCAGGCTGGAGGATGGCGATGCGGCGGGCGAGGGGGATGGCGGGTCTGGCGGGGCTGCTGGCGGGCCTGCTGCTGGCCGGCGCCGCGCAGGCGCGCTGCGAGCGCAGCGACTACCGGATCGTGCCGTCGCAGAACAAGGGCGCCGAGGTGGCGATGCGGGCCTCGAGCGGGCGCGACTGCGTCATCCGGCTGGCGGCGACGCGCCGCTTCCAGGTGACGAAGCGGGCCATTGTCGAGAAGCCTCAGCACGGCACGGTGAGCATCGAGGGCGAGACCGCCTTCTACCGCTCGTTGCCGGGCTTTCGCGGCAGCGACCGGTTCGTCGCGTCGGTGTCGGCGAAGGGATCGGACGGGGAGGGGACCTCGCTGATCACCGTCACGGTGACGGTTGACTAAGCGCCATGCCCTATCCGGCTCCTGAACCGTGCCAAATCGCGTTCTCCCGACCCGACGGCTGTTGAATCCTGTCGAAACCGCCCTTAAATGGCAGCCTCACGTCCGGCGATACAAGCCGGCGATCCAAGGGGGATGGGAGCTTGAGCATCAGCAGACGCGCCGCACTGACGGCAGCGACCCTTGCGGCCCTTGCGCCGCTCGCGCTTGCGCCCGCCGCGGCGCAGGATTTTCCCAAGCGCCAGATCACCATGGTGGTGCCGTTCGCTGCCGGCGGGTCGACCGACCTGGTCGCAAGGCTGCTTGGCCAGAAGCTGACCGAGATCCTCGGCGTCAGCGTCATCATCGAGAACCGCGCGGGAGCGGGCGGCAATATCGGCGCCGCTGCCGTGTCGCGGGCCGATCCGGACGGCTATACGCTGCTCTACGGGACCATCTCGACCCACACGCTGAACCCGCTGATGGCGAAGCGCTCGGCCTATGATCCGGTGAAGGACTTCGAGCCCGTGGCACTGGTCGGCTCGATCCCGAACGTCATGATCGTGCATCCGTCGGTGCCCGCCAAGACCGTGGCCGAGCTGATCGCCGCCGCCAAGGCCGATCCGGCCAAGTACAGCTACGCCTCGTCCGGCGTGGCGACGCCGCTGCATCTCTCCGGCGAGATGTTCAACCGGATGGCGGGCACCGCCATGGCGCATGTGCCCTATCGGGGCGCCGGCCCGGCGATGAACGACCTGATCGCCGGACAGGTGCCGGTGATGTTCGACAACCTGCCGACCTCGACCGAGTTCATCAAATCCGGCAGGGCCCGGGCGCTGGCCGTCACCACCAAGGACCGCGTCAAGCAGATGCCCGATATTCCCACCATGGACGAGCAGGGGCTCAAGGGCTACGAGACCTACTCGTGGCAGGCCGTTTTCGCGCCGCCGAAGACCCCCAAGGCGGTGGTCGACAGGCTCAACGCGGCGATCCTGCTGGCGCTCAGGGACGAGGCGCTGCTGAAGAAGCTCGACGACCTGACCATGACGGTGACGCCATCGTCGCCGGCCGAGCTCGGCAAGCACGTGGTCGACCAGCTCGCCACCTGGGGGCCGATCACGAAGGCGACAGGCGTCCAGCTGGACTGAACGGCGACGGGACCGGAGAGACCGCACCGGACTTTCCGGTGCTGCTTTTCCGCCCTGGGCTTTCGGCGGCAGGCGTTCGCCAGCTGCCTTTCAGGTTCAGGCTTTCGGCTTGCGACTTGCCAAACCGGGCGGTCGAGGCGACACTTTGGTGGCTGCCCCGGGGCTTGTGGACGGGCCGCGCCGGGCTGGGCGCGCGTGATGGCGCCCGCAACCACCCGCCAGGTCCAGCGGCGGCGGGGGTAATCCGCCATTATTTTTCCGTTCGGGCTTGGCAAGCCGGACGGGAGCGGCTATGAGCACGCGATGAGTTCCACACATCGTTTGCGAGTCGTCCCGTCGGGACTGATTCGCGCGCGAAAAATTCCGGGCGGGTAACCGTCCGGATACGGCCGGTGGCGCCGAGGGGCAACCCTGCGGGCTTCGCCGGCCATGTCCTGTCCGAGACTGCCGGCGCGCCATCCCTCGGGATGGGCTTAATTCCGCAAGGAGCCAGCACAGACGGGGACGACCGAGATTGTTCCGGGCCGCAAGGTCCGGGGGGTACGGTTCGAACCTTCATTCCGGGTCGCGGTGCGCCTTTGGTGCGGCGGGATCCGGGGACAGGCACGTCGGAAGCGTCGCGACCGGTCTGACCGGGCGCGGCACCTTGCAACCGGCGGGACACCTGTCCCCGCCAACCGGAGAGAGCCCCGTGGATAAAGCGGCAAAACGTGAGCTCGTCGGCACGCTCAACGAGGTGTTCAAGGACACCAGCGTCGTCGTCGTCGCGCACTATGCCGGCCTCACGGTCGCCGACATGCAGAAGCTGCGTGCGCAGATGAAGCAGGCCGGCGCCACCGTGAAGGTCGCCAAGAACCGCATCGCCAAGATTGCTCTCGATGGCACGGACGTCGCCTCGATCGCGCCCCTTTTGAAGGGGCCGACGCTGCTCGCCTACAGCAGCGATCCCGTGGCTGCGCCCAAGGTTGCCGTCGACTTCGCCAAGATCAACGACAAGCTCGTGATCATCGGCGGGGCGATGGGAACCACGGCTCTGAATGCTGACGGTATCAAGGCCCTGGCCACGATGCCGTCGCTGGACGAACTGCGCGCCAAGCTCGTCGGCCTGATCCAGGCCCCGGCGACCAAGCTGGCCCAGCTCTCCACCGCACCGGCGGCCAAGCTCGCCCGCGTGTTCGGAGCCTACGCCAAGAGAGATGCGGCGTAACGCCGTTCCCCTTCCAGACCCTGGTTCGAAACCCCAATTGAAGAGACACTGCAATGGCTGATCTGTCCAAGCTCGTCGACGAGCTGTCGTCCCTCACCGTTCTCGAGGCTGCCGAACTCGCCAAGCTTCTCGAAGAGAAGTGGGGCGTTTCTGCCGCCGCTGCCGTGGCGGTAGCCGCCCCGGCCGGCGCTGCCGCCGCTGCCGTCGTCGAGGAGCAGACCGAGTTCACGGTCGTTCTCGCCGCCATCGGCGACAAGAAGATCGAGGTCATCAAGGAGGTCCGCGCGATCACCGGCCTCGGCCTCAAGGAAGCCAAGGACCTCGTCGAGGCCGCGCCGAAGCCCGTCAAGGAAGGCGTGTCCAAAGACGAAGGCAACAAGATCAAGGAACAGCTCGAGAAGGCCGGCGCCAAGGTCGAGCTCAAGTGATCGTCGCGCCGCCGATGCGGCGCGGATCGGAACGCGCGGCCTGAGCCGCGCCACGGTCCCGGGGTCCAGGCCCCGGGGCCTTCTTGCCGTCAGGGGAGGCCCCCTGCGGCGCCAGGCAGGCCGAAAGGCCCAGATTTTGCGGACGCCGAGCCCGATCGGCACGTGTCCTGCCCGATGCGGCAGGGTGGTGCAGGCGGCAGCGGGACGGCTGGTCCGAAGGAGTGAGGAACGAGATGGCTCAGACGTTCACCGGCCGGAAGCGTGTGCGCAAGTTCTTCGGACACATCCGCGAGATCGCGGAGATGCCGAACCTGATCGAGGTGCAGAAGGCCTCCTACGACCAGTTCCTGCAGGTCGAGGAAGTGCCTGGCGGGCGCCCCGACGAGGGCCTGCAGTCGGTGTTCAAGTCCGTGTTCCCGATCTCCGACTTCTCGGGCTCGTCGCTGCTCGAGTTCGTCAAGTTCACGTTCGAGCTGCCGAAGTATGACGTCGACGAGTGCCGCCAGCGCGGCATGACCTATGCCGCGCCGCTGAAGGTGACGCTGCGGCTGATCGTGTTCGATGTGGACCAGGACACCGGCGCCAAGTCCGTCAAGGACATCAAGGAGCAGGACGTGTTCATGGGCGACATGCCGCTCATGACATCCAACGGCACCTTCATCGTCAACGGCACCGAGCGCGTCATCGTCTCGCAGATGCACCGCT
>JBMOJG010000117.1:0-7695 GCA_049316925.1 Alsobacter sp.
GTGCCGGACCGCGTCCGGCTTCACCATCGCGCACGATTCCTGCGCCCAAGCTCTTGGCTTTGCGACCGATATCGGCTGCAGTGCAGGCTCTGACGGCCCGTGTGCGGGGCTGCGGGGGAGGGTGTGATGAAGGTCATCATCGTGGGCGGCGGTATCGGCGGCCTGGCGACGGCGCTGATGTGCCACGCCCGGGGCATCGACTGCGAGGTCTACGAGCAGGCCGATCAGATCCGCGAACTGGGTGTCGGCATCAACACGCTGCCGCACGCGATCCGCGAGCTCGCCGGTCTCGGCCTGCTCGACGGGCTCGACCGTGTCGGCATCCGCACCCACGAGCTCATCTACATGAACCGCCTCGGCCAGGAGATCTGGCGTGAACCGCGCGGCATTGATGCGGGCTTCGAGGTGCCGCAGTTCTCGATCCACCGCGGCCGCCTGCAGGCGGTGATCCACCAGGCCGTCCGTGCCCGCCTCGGAGAAAGCCGCATCCGAACCGGCCTGCGGCTCGGCTCCTTCCGCCAGGATGAGGCCGGCGTGATGGCGTGGTTCTTCGACCGGACCGGCGCCCATGCCCACACAGCCCGCGGCGACGTGCTGGTCGGTGCCGACGGCATCCACTCGCTGGTCCGCAGCACGCTGGTGCCGCAGGAGGGCCCGCCGGCCTGGAACGGCATCATGCTGTGGCGCGGTGCCCTCGATTGGCCGGCCTTCCTCGACGGTCGCTCGATGCTGATCGCCGGCGGCATGGGCGCCAAGACAGTGGTCTATCCGATCGCCGAGGGCCAGCGGCCCGGCCATCGCCTCACCAACTGGGCGGTCGCCGTCCGCCAGGGCGACGGCAGCGCCCCGCCGCCGCGGCGCGAGGACTGGTCGCGGCCGGGTCGCATGGAGGAGCTGATGCCGTATGTGCGCCGGTTCGCCGTGCCGCAGATCGACATCGCCCGGCTGATCGAGGCGACGCCGGAGTTCTGGGAGTATCCCATGTGCGACCGCGACCCGCTGCCGCGCTGGTCGCAGGGCCGCGTTACACTCCTGGGCGATGCCGCACACCCGATGTACCCGGTCGGCTCCAACGGCGCGTCGCAGGCCATCCTCGATGCCCGCTGCCTCGCCGACTGGCTGGTCGCAGCGGAGCATCCGGTCCATGCCTTGTGGGCTTACGAGCGTGACCGGCTGCCGGTGACGGCGGACATCGTCCGCACCAACCGCCGCGGCGGGCCCGAAGGCGTCATCGACGCCGTCGAGATCCTGGCCCCTGACGGCTTTGCCGACATCGAGGCCGTGCTCCCCTACGAGCAGCGCAAGGCGATTGTGCGCGGTTACGCCGCCATGGCCGGCTTCGCCCGCGAACAGGTCAACCGCGCAACAGGGCTGCGCGCCGCCTGATCGCCTGTTGCGAGGCGCAACGGACGGGGGTTTCACCCCTCGGCCGGCGGCGGCAGGAACACGACCTCGTGCTTGGCCGACAGCGCCACCACGTCCGGCGGGTTCTGCTCCTTCATGGAGTGGATGGCCCAGAACAGGTCGTAAAGCCGGCGCGTCGGCGAGACCCAGAACAGGCACTTCACCGTCTGGTCGGACTTGTTGAAGATGCCGTGCGCAAGGCCCATCGGCAGGCGGATCAGGTCGCCTGTGGTTGCGACGAAGTCCTTGCCGTCGAGCATCAGGTCGAACCGCCCGTCGAGCATGTAGATATACTCGTCCTGCGTCGGGTGGATGTGCGGCGGCACGAAGGTGCCGGGCGGGAAGGTGGCGTGCCACGAGAACGCGTTCTCGGCGACGCTCTTGGGCACGTAGGTTTGCCCGAGGATGTTCCAGGAGATGCCGTCGAGGCCGGTGGCGGCCTTGGTGATCCCGGCGGTTTCAGCCTTCATGTCGTCCCCCTTGGTGAGAGCGGGCGGGGCCTAAAACCCCACCCGGCCAGTCCGGTCGCGCCGCTCACTTCAGCGGGCATTCCTTGGCATAGCCGTCGCCGTAGTCGGCGAACACCTTCTCGGCGATCTCGGTCTGGTACTTGCCGTCCGCCCGCTTGGCGGCCTTGACGACGTAGAAGTCCTGGATCGGGAAGCCGTTGGTGTTGAACTTGAAGTTGCCGCGCAGCGACTTGAAGTCCGCCTTCTTCAGCGCGGCCCGCAGCGCGTCCTTGTCGGCGGTCTTGCCCCCGGTGGCCTTCAGCGCGCTGTCGATCAACTGGCCGGCATCATAGGACTGCATGGCGTAGGAGCCCGGCACGCTGCCATAGGCTGCCTCGTAGGCCGCCACGAAGGCCTTGTTCTGCGGGTTGTCCATGTTGGGCGCCCATGTCATGCCGCTGACCAGCCCCAGCGCCGCGTCCTGCTGCGCCGGCAGGGTCGATTCGTCCACCGTGAAGGCCGACAGGAACGGCAGGGTGCCGGCAAGGCCGGCCTGCTTGTATTGCTTCACCAGGTTCACGCCCATGCCGCCCGGCATGAAGGTGAACAGCGCATCCGGCTTGGCGGCGGCGATCTTTGTCAGCTCGGCCGAGAAGTCGAGCTGGTTCAGCGGCACGAAGATCTCGTCGGCCACCTCGCCCTTGAAGCTGCGCTTGAAGCCGGCCATGGAGTCCTTGCCGGCCTGGTAGTTCGGCGTCATCAGGACGACCTTCTTGTAGCCCTTGTCCTGGGCGTATTTGCCCATGACCTCGTGCACCTGGTCGTTCTGGTAGGAGGTGACGAAGAAGTTCGGGCTGCACTGCTTGCCGGCCATCGGCGACCCGCCGGCGTTCGGGCTGATCAGGATCGCCCCGCTTTCGGTCACCGGCTTGAAGATCGCCGCCAGCACGTTGGAGAAGATCGGTCCAACGACGAAATCGACCTTGTCGCGCTCGATCAGCGCCTGGGCCTTCTGCACGGCCACGTCGGGCTTGAGCTCGTCGTCGGCGACCACGATCTCGACCTCGCGGCCGCCGAACTTGCCGCCCATCTGCTTGACCGCGAGGGCAAGCCCGTCGCGGGCTTGCTGGCCGAGCACGGCGGAGGGGCCCGAGAGCGTCACCAGGACGCCGATCTTGAGCTTCTCCTGGGCTGCAGCCGACCCTGCGAAAAGCGCGGCCGCGGCGGTGAGGCCGAGCGAAAACACGAGGTTCTTCATGGTTATTCTCCTGTCGGACGCGGTGCGTCCCCCTCTCCGGACAGCAGGTGACGGCGTTCCGCCTTACCCTGCGATTTATTTTAGACCTAAAACAATTTCCTTGTGAAGCGGGCTCCAGTCATGGGTTGCCGGCCGCATCGGCCAGTGCAGCCAGACGCCGCGTCATGGCGCTGTCGGGATCGGCCAGCGGCGCCACCACGGTAAAGTGGTTGGCGCCCTCGACCACCTCGCAGCGGGTCCGCACCCCGGCCTCTCCCCATGCTGCCGTGATGGTGCGCGACTGGCGCAGATATTCGTCGCTCTCCGCCCCGCCCACAACCGCGTCGAGCACCAGCCCGCGCGGCGGCGACCAGCGCAGCGGCGACAACCGGCGGGCCTCGGTCCCGTCCAGCCGCAGCGCGCCGTTGATGCTGGTTCCGACCAGCGGCTCGAGATCGAACAGCCCCGACAGCGCGTAGCCCGCCCGCACCGGCGCAGCCGGCAGGGCGGGGTCGATGGTGGTCCAGTCGGTCGCCAGCATGCAGGCGGCCAGATGCCCGCCGGCCGAATGCCCGGCCACCACCATCGGCCTCTCGAAGCGCCGCCACAGATGGGCACAGGCCGCCCGGATCTGGTCGACGATTGTCTCGACAGGCACAGCCGGGCACAGATCGTAGGACGGCACCGCCACCGTGATGCCGCGGGCGTTCAACCCGCGCGCCATATGGCTGAAAAAATTGCGGTCCAGGCCCTGCCAGTAGCCGCCATGCACGAACATCGCGACCGGGCCGCCGCCATCGCCAAACAGGTCGTAGCGCTGGCGGTCGGAGGGGCCGTACGCGACATCAAGGATTGCAGCCATCTGCGGCTGCGCCCTGTAGGCAGCCGCATCGGCCGACCAGCCGGCGATCAGCCCCGGGTGCTCGGGAACCCGGGCCCGGTTGTTGTACTCGACCTCGTAGTCGACGCCACTCATCGCAACCCCGTCCGCTGCGGCGAAGAATGGGACGGAACACGGACCTTCGGCAAGCGGCTTTGCAGCTGGACCGGGGCTGGCGTGCGGGTCGCCCGTCTGGCATGGTCCGCCGCCTTTCGGGGGAGCAAGCTCATGGCCAATCCGGTCCTTGTCGAGGTGACGCGTGGCGGTCGGGTCGAATCCCGCCACCGCGGGGCGATCTGTGTGATGGACGCCGACGGCGCGGTCGTGCTGTCGCTCGGCGATGTTGATGTGCCCGTTTACCCGCGCTCCGCGGTCAAGGCCTTCCAGGCGCTGCCACTTCTGGAGAGCGGGGCGGCTGACCGGTTCGGGCTCAGCGACGCCGAGATCGCGCAGGCCTGCGCGTCCCACTCCGGCGAACCGCTCCATGTCGAGACGTCGGCGGCCATGCTCCGCAAGGCGGGCCGGGACGTCTCCTGTCTGGAATGCGGCGCCCATTGGCCGCGTGACGAGTCGGCTCGCGCGATGGCCGTCGTGGGTGCCACGCCCACCGCCCTGCACAACAACTGCTCGGGCAAGCACGCGGGTTTCGTTTGCGTTGCCTGCGGGATGGATGAGGATCCGGCCGGCTATGTCCGCGCCAGCCATCCGGTGCAGGTTGCCGTCGCACAGGCCGTCGAGGACATGACCGGGGCGGCGCTCGATCCCGCCGAATGCGGCACTGACGGCTGCTCGATCCCGACCTATGCGATCCCATTGCCGGCGCTGGCCCTTGGATTTGCCCGGTTCGGCACCGGTCTCGGCCTGCCGCCTGTCCGGGCGGCGGCGGCATCCCGGATCCGCGCCGCCGTCGCCGTCCACCCCTGGCACGTCGCCGGCACCGGACGGTTCGACACGGTCGTGATGAGCCTTCTTCGCGCCCGCGCCTTCACCAAGACCGGCGCCGAGGGCGTCTATTGCGCCGCGCTGCCCGGCGAGGGGCTCGGCATCGCGCTGAAATGCGATGACGGCAATGGCCGCGGCGCCGAGGTCATGCTCGCCGCACTGATCGACCGCCTGCTGCCGATGGACGAGGCCGAACGCGCCGCCATGGCGGCCCTGGCCCGGCCGGTGCTGCGCAACTGGAACCAGATCGTCGTCGGTAATCTGCAGCCGGCCGGCCCGCTGGCGTGACATAGCCAGGGCTGATCAGGAAACGAGACCGACGATCTCCTCGGCGGCCAGCGTGGCCGAGAGCGTGCCTGCCGCCACCTCCGCCTCCAGCGCCGGCAGGCGCGCCCGGACGGCGGCATCGCCGCGCAGCCGCGACAGCATCCTGTCCTCGACAAGCGCCCACATCCATTTCACCTGCTGCGCCTGCCGCCGGGTTGCCAGCTCGCCGCTGGCGGTGAGCCGGCGCCGGTGCTCCAGCACCTGCTGCCAGAGGGCGTCGAGCCCCTCATTGGCAAGGCCCGACACGGTGACGACCGGCGGTGTCCAGTGCGGCGAGGCCGGCGCAAGGATATGCAGCGCGGCCCGGTATTCGGCCGCCGCCGCCCGTGCTCGCATGGCGCCATCGCCGTCGGCCTTGTTGACGGCGATCATGTCGGCGATTTCGAGCACGCCCTTCTTGATCCCCTGCAACTCGTCGCCGGCACCCGGCAGCATCAGCACCAGGAAGAAGTCGGTCATGTCCGCGACCGCGGTCTCGGACTGGCCGATGCCGACGGTCTCCACCAGCACCACGTCAAACCCCGCAGCCTCGCACAGCAGCATCGTCTCACGCGTTTTCGCCGCGACACCACCCAGCGTCCCGGACGAGGGCGAGGGGCGGATAAACGCCGCCGGATCGACGGCGAGCCGGGCCATGCGGGTCTTGTCGCCGAGGATCGACCCGCCGCTGCGGCTGGACGACGGGTCCACCGCCAGCACCGCCACCGTGTGGCCGGCTGACGTCAGGTTCGAACCGAGCGTGTCGATGGTGGTTGACTTCCCGACCCCCGGCACGCCGGTGATTCCCACCCGCATCGCCGTCCCGGTTCGCGGCAGCAGCACCTGCACGAGCTGCAGCGCCGCTGCACGGTGGTCCGCCCTCCTGGATTCGACCAGCGTGATGCCGCGCGCCAGCGCCGCGCGGTCGCCCGCCGCGATGCGCGCGGCGAAGGCCTGGATGTCGTCGATGGCCGGGAGGGACTGGGCAGGCGGCATGATCCGAGAGTGTGCCGCAGCCGGGGCGGGCGCGGCACCACAAAAGCGGGCCTGCAAACAGGAAATGTCGGCGGCCGGTGTCAGGGGCGCCCGCCCCGGCCATGGCTGCGCGGCAACAGCGTGCTCGAAAGCGCCAACCGGGGGCTGTGGAGGTTTGACCATGTCGTCTGGCGCCTGTAACCGTCAGCCTTGCTTGTAATGGACGAGTGCGCATGATCGGTCAGTGGATAGGACGCGGCTTGGCCGTGGCAATCGTCGCGATGGGCCTGTCAGCCTGTGGGGGACGCCCGCCGAAGGGCGTGATGGAGCCCGTCACGACGCCGCTGCCGGCCGGCGCCAAGCCGGTACCGATGTTCGTGGCGACCACCCGCGCCCGGCCGAAGGACCCGTTGCTGATGTTTGCCGGCGAGCGGTCACGCTCGCTCGACTTCGCCAGTGTCGCCATCTCCGTGCCGCCCAACCATGCCGCCGGCGAGATCGAGTGGCCGCGGTCAGCCGTTGGCGACCCGGCCCAGCATTTCGTCACCACCGACCGGTCCTTCCTCAAGGACGAGACGTTCATTGACGGCATCCGCCGCGCCGTTGCCGCCCGCCCGCCCGGCGAGCGGACCGTGCTGCTCTTCATCCACGGCTACAACACGATGTTCGAGGAGGCGGTCTATCGCCTCGCCCAGATCGTCAACGATTCCGGCTTTAAGGGCGTGCCGGTGCTGTTCACCTGGCCGTCCCGCGGCCAGGTCCTGCAGTACCCCTATGATCGCGAGAGCGCGATCTTCTCGCGCGACGAGCTCGAGGAGATCATGAACCAGATCGCCCGCAAGTCGGGCGCGACCAAGTTCGACGTGCTGGCCCACTCCATGGGCAACATGCTGTTCATGGAGACGCTGCGCCAGGCGGCCATCCGTGGCAACGGCACTTTTGGCGGCAAGCTTGGCGAGGTCATGCTGGCGGCGCCCGATATCGACCTCGACGTCTTCCGCAAGCAGATCCGCACCGTGCTGCCGCTGCGCATCCCCATCACCATCTTCGTCTCTGCCGACGACAAGGCGCTGGGGATCTCGAAACTCGTGTGGGGCGACCAGGCCCGCGCCGGCGCCACCACCATCAGCGACCCGGAGGTGCTCGCCCGTCTGGAGAAGAACAACATCGTTGTTGTCGACCTCTCCGACGTGAAGACCGACGATCCCACCAACCATGGCAAGTTTGCGGCGTCGCCGCAGGTTGTGCAGCTGATCGGCAAGCGCCTGGCCGCCGACGGTGGCGTCAAGAGCCGCGGTGCCGGGGTGGGTGAATCGCTGGCGATCTTCGGCGGCGCGCTTGGCCGCACGGTCGGCGGTGCGGTAGCGCTGCCCGCCACGATCGTCGGCGGCGCCGTCGAGACCGCCACGCAGGGCCATACTGGGCACAACCCGGAAGAGTAGGGGCGGCGGATACCGTCCCATTGCCGACACGATCGGCTGTCACTGCGGGCCACGTCGGGG
>JBMOJG010000118.1:0-7675 GCA_049316925.1 Alsobacter sp.
TCCAGCGCGGCAGTGTTTCGCCGGGGTACCATTTGCCCTGGCCGTGGTGCAGCATCCCGCCCGGCGCGAACCGGGCCCGGGCGCGCCGCGCCAGGTCGTCGGCACGCAGCCGCTTGGTCGGCCCCACTGCGGCGGTGTTCCATTCCTCGCCCTCGTAGTCGTCGACCGACACGAAGGTCGGCTCGCCACCCATGGTCAGCCGCATGTCCTGGGCGACGATGTCCTGGTCGATCCGCTCGCCCAGCGCGGCGAGCCCCTGCCAGGCCTCGTCCGAGAACGGCAGGGTCACCCGCGGCACCTCGTGCACCCGCGTGACGCCCATGTGGAAGGCGAAATCGACCTCCGCATAGCCGACCATGCCGGAGATCGGCGCGGCCGAGCGGTAATGCGGCGTCGCCGCCAGCGGCAGGTGGCCCTCGCCGCAGAATAGGCCGGAGGTCGGGTCCATGCCGATCCAGCCGGCACCCGGGATGTAGACCTCGGCCCAGGCATGCAGATCGGTGAAGTCGTGGTCGGTCCCCGACGGGCCGTCCAGCGCCTTCAGGTCGTGCTTGAGCTGGATCAGGTAGCCGGACACGAACCGCGCCGCGAGACCGAGCCGGCGCAGGACCTGCACCAGCAGCCAGCCGCTGTCGCGGCACGAGCCCTTGCGCAGCCGCAGCGTCTCGTCCGGTGCGTAGACGCCCGGCTCAAGGCGGACGATGTAGCCTATGTCGGATTGCAGCCGCTGGTTGATATAAACGAGAAAATCGACGATCGGCGTCGGCTCGCGCGGCACGGACGCGACCAGTGCGTCCAGCAGCGGCCCGTCCTCCTCCCGTTCCAGATAGGGCGCGAGCTCATGCTTGAGCTCGGCCGGATAGGCGAACGGGAAGGCCTGCGCATAGTCCTCGACGAAGAAGTCGAACGGGTTGACGACCGCGAGTTCGGCGACGAGGTCGACCTCGATCTTCAGCTCGGTTGCCGGCTCGGGGAACACGAACCGCGCCAGCCAGTTGCCGTGCGGATCCTGCTGCCAGTTGATGAAATGGTTCTCGGGCGTGACCTTGAGCGAATAGCTCAGCACCGGCGTGCGGCAATGCGGCGCGGGGCGCAGGCGGATCACCTGCGGGCCGATGGCAACGGGACGGTCGTAGCGGTAATGCGTGACGTGGGTGAGTGCGGCAACGATCGACAACAGATCCCCTTCCGGAGGCTCGCAGGCCCGAATGTCTGGCCAGAAGGCCTGGCCAGGGCTGCTCGGCCAGCCCGGCCGCACCGCAGCGGAGCCGGGCCATGGCGATGCCACAGATGCACCACCATGGCACAGCCTAGACGCGACAGACAGGCAGGCAAGGGTCGTGCCGTCCCCAATCGCGGCTGTCCACCGCCTTGGCGGTGCCGTGATCACCCCCCAGCATGCCCCTAAAGGAGCCTCCCATGCCGCAGACCCGCACCGAAACCGACAGTTTCGGCCCCGTCGAGGTGCCTGACGCGCACCACTGGGGCGCCCAGACGCAACGCTCGCTGGACAATTTCCGCATCGGCACCGAGCGCATGCCGGAGCCGCTGATCCGGGCGCTGGTGCTCGTCAAGAAGGCGGCCGCCGAGGTCAACAGCGCGCTCGGCGAGCTCGACCCCCGTCTCGCCGGCGCCATCGTGGTGGCGGCCGACGATGTGCTGGCGGGCCGGCTCGGCGACGGCGAGTTCCCTCTGGTGGTGTGGCAGACCGGGTCCGGCACCCAGACCAACATGAACGCCAACGAGGTGCTCGCGTCCCGCGCCAACGAGATCCTCACGGGCACCCGCGGCGGCAAGAGCCCGGTGCATCCCAATGATCACGTCAATCGTGGCCAGTCCTCGAACGACACGTTCCCCACGGCGATGCATGTCGCCGTTGCGGGCGCGATTGCGGGCACGCTCCTGCCGGCGCTGGAGCGCCTGCAGACCGCGCTGGAGGCCAAGGCGGAGGCCTTTGCCGACATCGTCAAGATCGGCCGCACCCACACCCAGGACGCGACGCCGCTGACGCTCGGCCAGGAAATGTCGGGCTATGCCCGCCAGGTCGAGCTCGGCCTGCAGCGTGTCGAGGATGCGCTGCCGCAGCTCTGGCCGCTGGCGCAGGGCGGCACCGCGGTCGGCACCGGCCTCAACACGCACCCCAAATTCGCCGAGGCGATCGCCGCGCGCCTGGCGGCTCTGACCGGGCAGCCCTTCGTCACGGCGGCCAACAAGTTCGAAGCGCTCGCCTCCAACGACGCGCTGGTGCTGGTGCATGGCGCCCTGAACGCGCTGGCGACCGGGCTGTTCAAGGTCGCCAACGACATCCGCTTCCTCGGCTCGGGACCGCGATCCGGCCTTGGCGAGCTGATCCTGCCGGAGAACGAGCCCGGCTCCTCGATCATGCCCGGCAAGGTCAACCCGACCCAGTGCGAGGCGCTCACGATGGTGTGCTGCCGGGTGTTCGGAAACCAGACCACCGTCACGGTGGCGGGCAGCCAGGGTCATTTCGAGCTCAATGTCTACAAGCCCGTGATCGTCGATGCGGTGCTGCAGTCGGTGCGGCTGCTGGCCGACGCGGCCGACAGCTTCCGTCGCCATTGTGTCGAGGGGCTCGAGGCCGACCGCGCCCGCATCGACGCCCAGATGCGCCGGTCGCTGATGCTGGTGACCGCACTGGCGCCGCGGATCGGCTATGACGCCGCCGCCAAGGTCGCCAAGACCGCCCACGCCAACGGCACGACCCTGCGCGAGGAGGCGGTGCGGCTCGGATATGTCACCGGCGCCGAGTTCGACGCCCTGGTCCGTCCCGAGGCGATGGTCGGCCCGGGCTGAGCCACAGCCTCGCGGCCTTCGGCCGGGCTGCCCGCCTCAGGCATGGCCTTCGCGCAGGTCGGCCCTGCGCAGCAACAGGGCCGCGCCGATGCCCACGCCGGCCAGCAGCACGGCGCTGCCGAGCAGCATCGGCGTGGCGCCGATGCTGTGCAGGCCGATGCCGAACAGCGCCGGTGCCAGCGCCTGTCCGAGAAAGAAGAAAAACGCGTGCAGCGACACCGCCGAGCCACGGGCGTGCGGCGCCAGCTCGGTGGCGCGGTTCTGCAGCGAGTTGTGCAGCATGAAGAAGCCAAGCCCGATCACGGTGAAGCACAGCATCTTGAACGGCCAGGTTCCGCTGAACGCCAGTCCGGCAAGCCCCGCCCCGCCGATCAGGCCACCGCCGACCATCAGGCCGAACGGGCTGAACACCCGCAGGAACTGGGCGACGAACAGCGAGAACATCAGGCCGCCGATGCCGAGACCTGCGATCGCCAGCCCGGCCTGGGTGGCCGTTCCGCCGCCGCGCTGCGCCAGCAATTCGGGCACGAACGGCAGCACGCCGTAGATCGCGATCGATTCCAGGAACACGCTGCCGTAGCAGATCGCCGCGCGCGGGTTGCGCAGCACCAGCGCGAATGTCGCCACGGCGCCGCTGACGCTGAACCGGCCGCGCGGCGGTGATTCCGCTCCCGTTTCAGCCAGACGATGATGCCGACGGCCGCGGCGGCTGCCGCCAGTGCGGTGGACGCCAGTCCCCCGCGCCAGCCGATCCAGTCCGACAGCGCACCCGCAGTGGTGACGCCGACGAACTGGCCAACCAGGGCGGCGGTCAGGAACCGGCCAATGGCGATCTGCCGCTGCTCCATGGGGAACCGGTCGCCGATCATCGCCAGTGCCAGCGGGATCACGCCGCCGGCGGCAATCCCGGCGACGACGCGCGCGGCCGTCAGCGTGCCGAAGTCAGGCGCGATCACGCAGGCCGCCAGCGCCAGGGCAAACACGATCGTGCAGACTTTGAGCACTGCTGCCTTGCCGAGACTGTCGCCCAGCGGCCCGAGCACCGGCTGGCACAGCCCGTAGGGCAGCGTGTAGGCAGAGGCCAGCAACGCCACGGTGGCGACCGGCGTGGCAAAATCGGCCGCGATGGCATTGACCATCGGGTCGGTGGCGCGCGCCGCAACCGCGCTCGCGAAGGCACTGCCTCCCAGCACCAGCAGGAACAGCCTGTCGTCCGACGTCATCCGCACCTCCAAGGCGAACACCCTAGCAACGGGACGGGAGCGCCGGCGACAGGAACTGCACCGCCAACAGCATGCCAGCCTTGCGTCCGCAGCGCTGTCGTCGATTGTTAAAATTTGAACGAATTTCTCGCGATTTTAAGTTTAACAACTGTTATGCCTCGACAATTCGCTGCAAAAGAAGAATTATATTGGAGTATTCAGTGCATACATTTTTTAATAATAATATTAGAGGATTAAAGCCATGTCATTTGGATGGATTGGAAATATTTTCAAGGCCAAGTCCGAGCTTGTCAGCAACGTCGTACAGCAGAAGGCCGATTTTTTCGGCAAGGTGATCGAGGCCAAGGCCAATTTCGTCGGCGGCCTCGTCCAGGCCGGTGCGAACCTCATCGGCGGCGTCGTCAAGGCCAAGACCGATTTCGTCTCCGGACTGTTCAACGGCCTCGGCAACTGGTGCAAGTCGATCTTCTGTCCGCCGAAGCCCTGCCCGCCGCCGCCCTGTCCGCCGAAGCCGCCGGCGCCGCCCTGCGGCGACTGGAAGACCGAGAACGACTGCCGGTCGGCTGTCATCACCCTCAACGCTTCCACCGAACTGCGGCTTGACCAGACCGACCAGTCGGTCGTGCTCGTCGACCACGCCACCAACACGGCGACGCGCCTCTCCGGCCAGGGCGGGTTCGACCAGGGCGCCGACGGCACCGTCGACGCCACCATCAAGCAGGACACCACCTTCAACCTCGCCGACGGAACCAAGATCACCGTTCAGCGCTACGAGGGCTTCGCCGACCGCGTGTCGGTGACCAAGGGTGACAGGGCGATCCTGGTGGAAAATCTGGCGGCCGACGCCAAGGGCCAGAGCGCCAACCTGTTCCTGCAGCAGTCCCACAAGGACGGACGCTGGCTCGACGACAGCGTCGACGACGGCCTGTCGCTGACCAACTCGGGCGGCCAGTGGCAGCCCGCCACGGCCTGATCTGCGCCCGAGGGGCGGCCGGTTGTCCGGCCGCCCGCCTTCCCCCTCTGATCAGTTAAACCGGAGCACACGCCATGGCCACCGCCGTCGAAGCCACCACCAGCACCACGTCCACCGCCACCGACAGCGCCGCGTCACTGAATGCGGCCTTCAACACCGCCATCCAGGCGCAGCTCGCGCTGCAGCAGGTCTCGATCACCCGCCAGCCGGAGCTGGATGCCTCCAAGGAGAAGCCGCGCTGACGCACCGGCCCCTCATCGGGTCCTGGAGACGGCGCCCCTCGGGGCGCCGTTTTCGTGTGCCGAAGACACGGCCGCGCCCGCCTTCCTCACAGGGTGAAGCCGGCGAGCCGTTCCGGCAGCAGCGCGATCGCCGCCTGGTCGGCATTGGCGAAGGCGACGCGCAGGTGACCGTCCTGGCCAGGCCCGAAATAGTCGCCCGGCAGGGCGAGCACGCCGCGCTCGCGCGCCAGTGCGGCAGCCACGCGGGGTGCCGGCAGGCCCGCGAAGGGATGCGCCACATAGGCAAAGTAGGCGCCGAGCGACTCCACCCGCCAGCCCGGCAGCGCCGCAAAGGCCGCCCGGAAAGCTGCCGCCCGCGCGGCGATCTCGCCACGGTTCGCCTCGCGCCAGTCCGCGAGCGCCGGAATCGCCCAGGCCACTGCGGCCTGGCCGGGCCGGGCCGGGCAGATCTGGATGCAGTCCAGCACCTTGCCGATCTGGGCGATCACCGCCGGCGCCGCCATGATGGCGCCGAGCCGGTGCCCGGGCACGCAGTAGGATTTCGAGAAGCTGTACAGCCCTACCACCGTGTCGCCCCAGTCGGGATCGGCGAACAGGCCGTGCGGCGCCGCCGATCCGTCGGGCAGAAAATCGCGGTAGGTCTCGTCGACGATCAGCGCGATGCCCCGGCGCCGGCACAGCGCCGCGAAGGCGGCGATGGTCGCCGGCGGATACACTGCGCCGGTCGGGTTGTTCGGCGTCACCAGCACGATGGCGCGCACCCGGTCGTCGATCAGCCGCTCGGCATCGGCCGGATCCGGCACGAAGCCGGCCTCTGCCCGGCAGGGCAGGGCGCGAGGCTCGATGCCGAGCGTCGCCAGCGTCATCTGATGGTTGAAATACCAGGGCGACGGCAGCAGCACGGCATCGCCGGCTTTCGCAAGCGCCAGCGCGGCGATGACAAAGGCCTGGTTGCACCCGGCCGTGATCGCCACGCAGCCAGCGTCGATGCCGGCACCGTAGACCTGCGACACATGCGCCGCATAGGCCTCGCGCAACGGCGCGTCGCCGAAGATCGAGCCATAGCCGGCCAGCCGCGCATCGCCGGCCGCTTCCGCGAGCCGCGTCAGGATGCCGTCATGCGGCGGATAGCCGGGCACCGCCTGCGACAGGTCGATTGCCGCACCGTCGCTGCCCGAATAGTCGCGCAGCCAGCCTTGCGCTTCGGGGATCGGCGGCGTGCCGGTGTCGACGAGGAGCGGATTGATGGCGATCATTTGGGCGCGTCCGGGCGCTGGCGCCTGCTTGCGCCCGCGCGGCCATTCCTACAGGCTTCGCCCCGTCGGTCCAGACCACGACCCCCGGAGAGCACACCATGGTTGATGCCGCCAAGCTTGCCGCCCTGCGCGCCCGCTATGCAGGGACGGGGGGGCAGGATTTCCACGATCCCGAGTTCCGGGCGGTCGCGGAGGGTGAGTTCAAGGGCGAGCGGCGCAAATGGCCTTTTGCCGAGCCTGGCACCCTGTTGGGCGCGCCCTACCGCCCGCAGGCGCTGGCCGAGGGCTTTGCCGGCCTCGACGTGGCGCTGGTCGGCATGCCGATGGACCTCGGCGTCACCAACCGCGCGGGTGCCCGCCTGGGGCCGCGCGCGGTGCGTGCCGTCGAGCGCATCGGCCCGTTCGAGCATGTCCTGCGGCGTACGCCGCTGCGGTCGATGCGCGTCGCCGACACCGGCGACGTGCCGTTTGCCAGCCGCTACAGCCTGGAGAGCTGCCACGCCGACATCGAGGCGCATATTGCCGCCATCGTGCAGGCCGGCGTGATCCCGCTGTCGATCGGCGGCGATCACTCCATCAGCTACTCGATCCTGCGCGCCATCGGCGCGGCGCGCCCGGTCGGCCTGGTGCATGTCGATGCCCACTGCGACACATCGGCGCCCTATGAGGGCTCGAAGTTCCATCACGGTGGCCCGTTCCGGCAGGCGGTCCTCGACGGGGTCCTCGATCCCGAGCGCACCGTGCAGATCGGCATCCGCGGCGGCGCGGAGTATCTGTGGGGCTTCAGCTACGAGTCCGGCATGACGGTGATCCACGCCGAGGAGTTCGCCGCCATGGGCATCGATGCCGTGATCGCCAAAGCCCGCGCGGTGGTCGGAGACGGACCGGTTTATGTCTCGTTCGATGTCGACAGCCTCGATCCGGCCTTCGCGCCCGGCACCGGCACGCCCGAGATCGGCGGCCTCTCGACGCGCGAGGCGCTGGCCCTGCTGCGGGGCCTTGCCGGCATCGACGTGATCGGCGCCGACGTGGTCGAGGTCGCGCCACAGTATGACGCCACCAGCAACACCGCCCACGCTGCCGCGCAGGTCGCCTTCACCATTCTGAGCCTGATCGACATCGCCCGCTCAAAACGCGGCTGAGGCCGGTCCCGCCCCCGGTTTGGGC
>JBMOJG010000119.1:0-7649 GCA_049316925.1 Alsobacter sp.
ACCCTTGTGGTCGATGGTGGATGGCTGGCCCAATGACAGCGACCGATCGTGGGCCAGGCGGCCTGCCCGCCCTGGAGGCACGGGTCCGCGCCGACCTCGCCATGACCGCGCATCCGCGCGCGCCCTGGCTGCTGCCCCGCACCGGTCCCGACGGCAAGCCGGCCCTCGACGTGCTGGTGGTCGGCGCCGGCCCGGCCGGCCTGGCGACCGCGTTCGGGCTTCTGCGCTCGCAGGTGACGCATATCGCGGTGATCGACCGCGCTCCAGCGGGAGCCGAGGGCCCGTGGCGCAGCTACGCGCGCATGCCGACGCTGCGCAGTCCGAAGGACTTCACCGGTCCCGACCTGGACGTGCCGAGCCTCACCTATCAGGCCTGGCACGAGGCCCGCTACGGCACGGCGGCCTGGGATACGCTGGTGCAGATCACCCGCACCGATTGGGCCGACTATCTCGACTGGTTTCGGGAGATCACTGGCATTCCGGTCCGAAACGGCGTGGCGCTGCGGGGCCTTGCTCCGGCCGATGGCCTCATCGCGGCGACGGTCGAGACGGCTGCGGGCACCACGGCGCTCTACGCCCGCAAGGTTGTGCTGGCCACCGGCCAGGAGGGCATGGGTGACTGGGACCTGCCCGAGCCTTTCGCCAGCCTGCCCGGGGCCCTGCGGTCCCGCGCCTGCGATCCGATCGATTTTGCCGCCCTGGCTGGCAAGGTCGTCGCCGTCGTCGGGGCCGGGGCCTCCGCCTTCGACAATGCCGCCACCGCGCTGGAGGCCGGGGCCCGTGAGGTTCACCTGCTGTGCCGCCGCCCCGAGGCCCAGGTGGTGCAGCCCTACCGGTGGCTCACCTTCCGCGGATTTCTCCGGCATCTGGGCGATCTCGACGACGCCTGGCGCTGGCGCTTCATGCGCAGGATCCTGGAGATGCGCGAGGGCTTCCCGCAGGCGACCTATGACCGCTGCGCCGCGCAGCCTGCCTTCCGCCTGCATCTGGGCGCCCCGGTGACGGCAGCAAGGGCCATGGAGGGCCGCGCCCGGCTCGTGATGCCAAACGGGTCGCTCGACGCCGATCACGTCATCGTTGCCGCCGGCATTACGATGGATTTCGCGGCACGGCCGGAACTGGCCGCCATCGCCGGCAACATTGCCACCTGGGGCGACCGCTTCGCACCGCCGGCCGGCGAGGCCTCCGACCGGTTGGCCCGGTTTCCCTATCTGGGCGAGGATTACGCGCTCAGCGAGCGCAATCCCGGCACCACCCCCTGGATCGCCGACATCCATGTCTTCTCGATTGCCGCGACCATGAGCTTCGGAGCGTCAGGTTCGTCCATCAACGCCATGACGACGGCGGTACCCCGCCTTGTGTCCGGCATCACCCGCGGCCTGTTCGCGGGCGACGTGGAGCGTCACTGGCGGGATCTTCTGGCCTACGATGTTCCGCAGGCCGTGCTGCATTCCTCTTCGCAAGCGTGAGCGACCGGCTATCATGGCACCGCGGTTGCATGCCCTCCTGCGCAGACGGGACCATCGCCGCATCCGCGGCCAACAGGGAGACGCGTCCGTGACCAGCCAGACCTTCCGCTCCATCCTCGCGACAGCGAGCCTGTGCGCCATGATGGCCGCCACGCCGGCGCTGGCGCAGACCCGTGCCGAGACCCTGCGCCACGTCACCGGCGCCGCCGTCAACACGCTCGATCCGACCATGCCGGGCTCGACCCGCGAGGCCTTCGGCCTGAGCCTGTCGACCTATGACCGCCTTGTGTCGATGGGCCGCAAGCAGCTCAACGGGAAGTGGGTGTTCGACCTCGACAACATCCGCGGCGAACTGGCCGAGCGTTTCGAGATCAGCCCGGACGCCAAGACCATCACCTTCTACCTGCGCAAGGACGCCAAGTTCCACGACGGCACGCCGGTGACGACCGAGGACGTGAAGTGGTCGCTCGACCGCGCCGTGACGGCGAAGTCGCTGGCGGCGGCGCAGCTGCTGACCGGCTCGATCACCAGCGCCGACCAGTTCAAGATCATCGACGCCCACACCCTCCAGGTGACGCTGCCGAGCCCGGACAAGCTCGCGCTCCCCAACCTGGCGACGGTCTATCCGATCATCATCAACTCCAAGGTCGCCAAGTCCCATGCCACCGCCGAGGACCCCTGGGCGCAGACCTGGCTGAAGGACAACACCGCCGGCAGCGGCGCCTACACGATCGAGACCTACAAGCCGGGCGAGCAGGTCATCCTTCGCCGCAACGAGGCTTGGAACCGCGGGCCCGGTGGCGCGCAGGCCGGGTTCAAGCGCCTGATCACCCAGACGGTGCCCGAGGCGGCCACCCGCGCCAACCTGGTCGAGCGCGGCGATGCCGACATCGTCATCGACCTGCAGGCCAACGATGCCGCGGCCCTCGAGGCCAAGGGCAAGCTGAAGGTGATCTCGACCCCGCAGTACAACGCCATCACGTTCATCTCCTTCAACACCCAGATGCCGCCCTTCGACAACGTCAATGTCCGCCGCGCCATCGCGTATGCGCTGCCCTACGAGGACATGTTCAAGGCCGCGCTGTTCGGCCGCGGCGCGCCGCTTTACAACGGTGACTGGAAGGACGGGCCGTCGGCCGGCACGTTCCCCATCCCGCAGCCGGTGAAGACAGACCTGGCCATGGCCAAGAAGTTCCTGGCCGATGCCGGCATGCCGAACGGGTTTTCGACCACGTTCAGCTTCAATGTCGGCCAGGCCGGCACTGCCGAGCCCATGTCGGCCCTTCTGAAGGAATCGCTCGCCAAGATCGGCATCACGGTCGACATCCAGAAGCTGCCCGACGCCCAGATGTCGACGCTGATCAACGAGAAGAAGCTGCCGTTCTTTACTGAAGGCGTCGTCGCCTGGCTGCCATCGATGGATTATTTCTACCGGAATTTTTACATCGGAAACATTCGATGGAACTATTCATCGCTGAACAATGCGCAACTGACTGAAATGGCGCAGGCGGCGCGGTTCGAGCCGGATGCGAAGAAATACGCCGACTACGGCCTGAAGCTCAACGCGCTGCATTTCGAACTGATGCCGCAGGTGCCAATCTGGCAGCCGTCGCAGGACGCCGTGATGCAGACCTCTGTCGAGGGCTACACCTACCAGTTCCACCGGCAGATCGACTTCCGCGACCTGAGCCGCAAGTGAACTGGCCAGGGCGCGTGAGGCCCGGCATGCCCAGCAGTCTGGGACGGCGCGCGTGAGCGCGCTGTCCGGCACGGCGAAGCGCGCGGCGGCGAGGCTCCTGTCCTCGCTGCCGGCGCTGCTGGGGGTCCTGGTCTTCACCTTTCTGCTGATGCGGGTGCTGCCCGGCGATCCGGCGGTGTTCTTTGCGTCGGGCCCCAATGCCGGCAAGGAGGAGATCGAGGAGATCCGCCGGCAGATGGGCCTCGACAAGCCGATCCCCGAGCAGCTGGTCCGCTACCTCGCCGATATCGGCAAGGGCAATCTCGGCCGCTCGCTCACCACCGGGCAGCCGGTGCTGTCGGATCTGCGCCAGCGGCTGCCGGCCTCGCTGGAGCTGACCCTGTCCGCCCTGCTGCTGGCGCTGCTGGCGGCAATCCCGCTGGGGATCGTGGCAGCCCTGCGGCCCGGATCGCTGGTCGACCACTCCGTTCGCTTCTTCTGCTCGCTGGGCGTTTGCGTGCCGACATTCGTGTCGGGCTTGCTGCTGATCTACGTGTTCTACTACCTGCTCGGCATCGCGCCGGACCCGACCGGCCGCGTCGACGTGTTCACGGCGTTGCCGCCGGTCGTCACCGGCTTCCTGCTGGTCGATTTCGCGCTTGCGGGCGACTGGGAGGGCTGGACGGCCGCGGCCCGGCAGCTGGTCCTGCCGGCCTTCACCATGGCGCTGTTCGTCGTCGCACCGCTGGCCAAGATCACCCGCGCGTCGATGCTGGCGACGCTGGGAAGCGACTTCATCCGGACCGCGAGGGCGCTGGGCCTGCCGCGCCTGCAGATCATCGTTGCCTATGCGCTGCGCAACGCCCTTCTTCCCGTGCTGACCATCGCCGGCATCGTCTTCTCGACGATGCTCGGCGCCAATGTTCTCGTCGAGAAGGTGTTCAGCTGGCCGGGCGTCGCCTCCTACGCGCTCGATGCCCTGCTGGCATCCGACTATGCGCCCGTGCAGGGTTTCGTGCTGCTGATGGCGTCGATCTTCGTCATCGTGAACCTCACCGTCGACATCCTGTATGGGATCGCCGACCCGCGGGTCTCGGTCGCATGACGGCGACGCTGCGCCATGTCATCTGGGTCCTGCGCGGCAACAAGGTCACGGCGGCCGCCTTCGCGGGTGCGTTCTTGCTGTGCGTGATCGCCGCGCTGGCGCCCTGGATCGTGCCCTACGATCCCATCGCCTCGAATGTCGTCAAGGCGTTGCAGCCACCCTCGTCGCAGCACTGGGCAGGGACCGACCAGCTGGGCCGCGACGTGTTCAGCCGGCTGGTGATGGCGGCGCGGCTCGACCTCGCCATTGCGGCCTCTGCCGTGACCCTGTCCTTTGCCGCCGGTGCCGTGATCGGCAGCATCTGCGGCTATGCGGGCGGCCGGCTCGACGCCGCGATCGGTCGCTTCGTCGACGTGCTGATGGCGTTTCCGCTGTTCGTGCTGGCGATGGCGATGGTCGCCGCGCTCGGCAACCGCATCGAGAACATCGTCATCGCCACGGCGATCATCAACCTGCCCTTCTACATCCGCTTCGCCCGCGCCGAGGTGAATGTCCGCCGCAATGCCGGCTGGGTGGAGGCGGCGCGCGCCTGCGGCGACAGCCATCTCTCCGTGATCCTGCGCTTCCTGCTGCCCAACATCCTGCCCGCCATGGCGGTGCAGATTTCGCTCAACCTCGGCTGGGCGATCATCAACGCGGCCGGGCTGTCCTTCATCGGCCTGGGCGTGAAGCCGCCGACGCCCGAATGGGGGATCATGGTGGCGGAGGGTGCGCGCTTCATCTCCACCGGCAAATGGTGGCTGGTGGCCTTTCCCGGCCTGGCGCTGATGTCGGCGGTGCTCTGCTTCAACCTGCTGGGCGACGGGCTGCGCGACATCCTCGATCCGCGGATGCGCACGTGAGTGCAGCGCTGCTCGAAATTGCCGACCTCCATGTCGGCTTCTCCACCCGCGCCGGCTTCGTCGAGGCGCTGCGCGGCGTGTCGATCACCGTGGCGGCCGGCGAGACCCTCGGCATTGTCGGCGAGAGCGGCTCCGGCAAATCCGTCACCGCCTATGCGGCCACGCGCCTGCTCGATGCCGCTGGCCGCATCACCGGAGGGACGATCCGGTTTGGCGGCGAGGACGTGACGCGGCTCAACCCGCGCGCCATGCGGGCGTTGCACGGCGGCGCCATCTCGATGATCTTCCAGAACCCGCGCGCCGCCCTCAACCCGATCCGGACGGTCGGCCGGCAGATCGCCGATGTGCTGGCCGCCCATGGCCGGATCTCCGCCGGCGAGGCGCGCGACCGGGCTCTGCAACTTCTGCGCGATGTCCAGATCCGCGAGCCCGAAAAGCGTCTCGACGCCTACCCCCACGAACTCTCCGGCGGCATGTGCCAGCGCGTCATGATCGCCATGGCGATCGCCTGTCGTCCCGCGCTGCTGATCGCCGACGAGCCGACGACAGGGCTGGACGTGACCACCCAGAAGACCGTGATGGATCTGCTGGCACGACTGACTTCCGATCGCGGCATGGCCACGGTCCTGATCACCCATGATCTCGGCCTGGCGGCACGCTACTGCGGTCGTGTCTGCGTGATGGAGCAGGGGCGGGTGGTGGAGGAGGCCGACCCGGTCAGCCTGTTCCGCCATCCCGCCCACCCCTATACGCGCCGCCTTGTCGCGGCCTCGCCCACCGCCACCTCGACCATCGCCGATCTGGTGACGGACGATGCGCCGGTGCGGGCTGAGCCGGTCCCTCTGCCGCCGGCCCCACCGGGGACTCCGCCGCTGCTCGACGTGCAGGAGCTGGTGAAGCGCTATCCCGGCGGAATCACCGCCGTCGACGGCGTGTCGTTCGCGCTGGAGCGTGGCGCCAGCCTCGGGCTTGTCGGGGAATCCGGGTCGGGCAAGTCGACGATCTCCCGCCTGGTTGCACGCCTCATCGATGCCACCGACGGCCGGGTGCTGTTTGACGGCCGCTCGATCGGCGACATCCCGGCGCGCGATTTCCACCGGGCGCCCGAGCGTCGCGAGATCCAGCTCGTCTTTCAGGACCCGACCGACAGTCTCAACCCGCGCTTTTCGGCCTTCGATTCCATCGCCCATCCGTTGCTACGTCTGGCGGGCATGCGGCCCGGCGACGGGTTGCGCCGCTGCGTCGAGGACTGCGCCGCCCGTGCTGGGCTCGGCCGCGACCTTCTTGGCCGCTTCCCGCACCAGATGTCCGGCGGCCAGAAGGCCCGTGTCGGCATCGCCCGCGCCATCGCCTGCGCGCCCCGCCTGCTGATCCTCGATGAGCCCACCGCCGCGCTCGACGTCTCGGTGCAGGCCGTCATCCTGCAGCTCCTCGACAGGTTGCGGCGCGAGGAGGGGCTCGCCTTCCTGTTCGTCAGCCACGATCTCAACGTGGTGCGGATGATGTGCGAGCGCACGATCGTGCTGCAGAACGGCAAGGTGGTGGAGGCCGGCGACAGCCAGCGCCTCCTGCGGGCCCCGACCCACGACTACACCCGCGCGCTCGTCGCCGCGGTCCCCCATTTCGAAGGCGCCAGTACGGTGCCCGCCTGACCACCCGGGCGCGACACGCTGTCATCCCGGCTTCATCCCGGCAATCTTGCGCCCCGCCGGACCTCCCCCTATGGTCCGCGCCGGACGCGCTGCGTCCATCTTGGGGCGTCGCCAAGCGGTAAGGCAGTGGATTTTGATTCCACCATGCGGAGGTTCGAATCCTCCCGCCCCAGCCACCTTCAATTTGGCGAACAATCTTTTTGTCTTCCCGAGCCATTCCTCCGACAGCACCTTGACGTCCGGCAATGCCGTAACCGGCCGGAGAGCAGACCGGCCGGACAATCGCCCGGGAAACGGCGGAACCTTTGCATGGTCTCTGCCGCCAGGGTTCGTGTTGACCAACGCCGAACCGCCGCCGGCCCGGATCGTCATTCCTCCGGGCGTTGAATGAGCTGCGTCTTGGCCTGCGGCAGGCAGATAAGCCGTGTCCCGTTCAGATAGGGGTCTCGCGGGCCGACGGGATCAAGCCCTCTTCGATCGCCTTGATCTGCAGCGCCACGTAGCGCGAATAGGTGCGGCACTGGGCGAAGCTGCCGGCCATGATCCACAGGTTCTCCTGGGCGGTGCGTTTCCAGACGTTTCGCAGGTCGCCGTTGTCGTCAAAGCCCCAGATCGGGCCGACACTGTCAGCCACCGCGTCTCCCAGCAGCCGGCGCACCGTATCCTGCATGTTGGTGTAGCCGGTCGCCAGGACCACCAGGTCGGCCGGGATAAGGCTGCCGTCCTTCATGGCGACGCCATCAGCAACGAACCGCTCCATGTCGGCGTTCTGGCGAACGGCGATGCTGCCGTCGCCGATCAGTGCTGAACAGCCGACGTCGAGATAATAGCCACCGCCGGTACGCAGGCATTTCATGTAGTAGCCGGAGCCATCCTCGCCGATGTCGGTGCGAAAGCCCCTGG
>JBMOJG010000120.1:0-7639 GCA_049316925.1 Alsobacter sp.
CCTGTTCAAGCCTGGCGACTGGTACGAGAGCCTCGACCGCCCGCCGTGGCGGCCGCCGAACTGGCTCTTCGGCCCGGCCTGGGCGGTGCTCTACACCACCATCGCGGTGTCGGCCTGGTGGGTGTGGCGCAAGGCCGGCTTCTCCGGCGCGGCGGTGCCGCTGGCGATCTGGGCGGTCCAGCTGGTGCTCAACGCCGCCTGGTCGTGGCTGTTCTTCGGCCTGCGGCGGCCGGACCTCGCCTTCATCGAGCTTATCGCCCTGTGGCTGTCGATCGCCGCCACCATCGTGGCCTTCCTCACGGTGGAGCCGGCAGCAGCCTGGCTGCTGCTGCCCTATCTGGGCTGGGTGACCTTCGCCGGCGCGCTCAACCTGTCGATCGCGCAGCGCAATCCCAGAACCGCGTGACCTGAAGACTGCCTGGGCTCAGGACCACCCGAGCTCAGGCGGCGCCGGCCTGCGCCGCCGCAAGCTCGGCATCCCGCGCCTTGGCCCGCGCCATGGCGGGCCGCGCATTGATGCGGGCCAGATAGGCCGTGATCGCCGGGGTCTCGGGCACCAGTTTCCACGCTGTCGTCCACCCCAGCGCCATGCCCCACAGCACGTCGGCCGCGCTGAAGTGCGCGCCGAGCAGATAGGGCCCTGCCGCCAGCTGCCGCTCGAGCGTGGCGAGAACCGCATCGGAATCGCCATAGGGGCTCATCTGCGGCGGCGGCGCATCCCGCTTCATCGCCCGGTCGACGATGGCCGGCTCGAAGCACGAGCCGTAGAACACCATCCAGCGCAGATAGGGCCCGCGCAGCGGATCACCGATCGCCGGCGCCAGGCCCGCGGCCGGAAACTGGTCCGCCAGATAGAGATAGACCGCCGCCTGCTCGGTCACCAGCGCGTCGCCATGCAGGATCGCCGGCACCTTGCCCATCGGGTTGACGGCGAGGAAGGCGGGATCGCGCTGGGTCCCGGCCTTCAGGTCGAGCAGATGCAGCCGGTGCGGCGCCTGCAATTCCTCGAGCAGCACCAGCACGCCCGTGGAGCGCGACATCGGCGCATGAAACAGCGTGATCGTGTCGTCGGTCATGGCGGCAGGTCCCTCTCCGGCGGTCCGCCAGACTAGAACGAAAAGAGAACATTTGCCAAGGCCGGTTCCTGTCCAGGCCGGCAAAAAGTCACGACCGCTTCGGAACGGGAGGCTGACTGTGGCGGTCCCGGGAAGACTCGAACTTCCGACCTTCGGTTTAGGAAACCGCTGCTCTGTCCGGCTGAGCTACGGAACCGCACGACGCCGCCCTTAGCATAGCGGGCCGGGCTTGGCCACACGGACGCATGGCGGATGCACGCCCCGGTTGGTGGCCGGTTCCCGACCCGTGTCGCAGGATTGGCGGATGGGATTGCAGGCGGATCACGATGGGCGCTCCGGCCCGGCTCGTGATGCAGCCGGGCGAGCAGACAGTTCTGCGGCAGCTCCGGCCGACCACAGGGTGTTGGCGACCCCGTGGTTCGCGGCCAGGGGACTGGCGGTCTGGATCCTGCTGTGGGGGCTCGGCCCGCCGCCCGCAGGCGCAATGCCCCCGCAGGCTCAGGTCACGCAGGCTGCCAACGCTCCGTCGTCGGAGACCCGCGTAGCGGCACGAAGCCGGTCGGCAAGGACGCAGTCGGCACCCATCCCGCCAGCAGTCACGGGACCGTGCGAACCCGGGCCGGCGCGGACCGTCCCCGTCCTCACCGTCGAGGGTGAGGATCTCGTCGCGTCGGACGGCACCCGCTATGTCCTCGCCGGTCTGGCCTTCGGGCCGGCGCCGTCGGCGCAGCGCCAGGCCCGCCTCGCCGCACTCTTGGCCGGAACCACGCCTGCGGTGGTGCCCACTGCGGCCCGCCCCGACCGCTGGGGTCGGCGCCCCGCGCTCGTCGCCGTGCCCGATGCCCCCTGGCCGGAGGGTGTGGCCGGGCGGCTTGTGGCCGAGGGGCTGGCCCTCGCGCGCCCCGCCGGATTGCCCGCACCCTGCCGGCGCGGCCTGCTGGCCCGCGAGGCCACGTCCGGCTTGGCCGGCGACAGCGGACCAACAGTGGTGCTGAAGGCCGACGATCCAGCCGCAATTTTGGCGTTTGAGGGACGGTTTGCCGTCGTCGAGGGCCGGATCTTCAGCATCGGTCGCCGCAGCGCACGGCTCTACCTCAATTTTGGCACGATCTGGCGCGAGGACTTCACGGTCAGCATTGGCAATCGTTTCTTGCGGAACCTCGAGGCTTCGGGCATGACGGGCGCGACGTTGGAAGGGCGACGGGTGCGCGTCCGCGGGGTCGTGGCCCAGAGCGGTGGACCGCTCATCGAGGTGACGACACCCTGGGATATCGAGCGGCTGGATTAGGCTCGCCTGGGTGGTGTCTGTGGTGTTCGACGGGATGCAGGAAGCCACGCGTCGTGCCGGCCTGGTGCTGGCAGCGGCGGCGCTGCTGGCCGGCTGCGCGTCCGACAGGATCGGCTTCGGCGCCGGCGTCGCGCCGTCCGCTCCGGCCTCTGCGCCGCGGGTCACCGGTGCAGACACCGGCGAAACGCGCGAGCACAAGCGGCTGGTCGCAATGTTTGGCGGCGAATACGCCGCGCCGCGGGCCGAGGCCCTCCTCAACGAGATCATGGCCCGCGTTGCGGCGGCCGAGGCCAGGCCGGGCACCGGCTACCGTGTGACGATCCTCAACTCGCCGGTCGTCAACGCCTTCGCGCTGCCCAACGGCAATGTCTATGTCACGCGCGGGCTGTTGGGCCTGGCCAATGACACGGCGGAGATCGCCGCCGTGATGGCCCATGAGGTTGCGCATGTTGGCGCCAACCACGCCATGCAGCGCGCCGAGCTGGAGCGCCGTTCCGAGATCGTCAGCCGCGTCGTCGCCGAGGTGCTCGAGGACCCCGCCGCCGGGCAGGTGGTGCAGGCCCGCAGCAAGTTCTCGATCGCCAGCTTCTCGCGTGCGCAGGAACTCGAGGCCGACCAGATCGGCGTGCAGACGATCGCCCGCGCCGGCTTCGATCCCTATGGCGCCGCCCGGTTCCTCGCCTCGCTCGGCCGGCAGTCCGCCATGCGGGCGACGCTCCTCGGCGAGAAGCCGGGCCAGCAGGGCATGAATTTCCTGTCGACGCACCCCTCGACGCCCGAGCGCGTCACCCAGGCGCTGGTGGCCGCGCGGCAGATCGGCAGTCCCGGCGCGGGCGAGGTCGACCGCCAGCGCTACCTCGCCGCCATCGACGGCATCGCCTTCGGGGACGATCCCGCAGAGGGCGTGGTGCGCGGCACACGGTTCCTGCATCCGCAGCTCGGCTTCACCTTCACGGCGCCGAACGGCTTCGTGATGGAGAACTCCTCGGCCGCCGTGGTCGGGCTCACGCCGGGTGGCAGCCAGGCCCTGCGCTTCGACAGCGTCACCATCCCGGGCGGCTCCGATCTCGGCAGCTTCCTGGCGTCGGGCTGGATCGAGGGTGTGCGCATCGGCTCGCCCGAGACCCTCTCCATCAACGGCCTGCCGGCCGTCACCACCATCGCTCGGGGCGACGAGTGGACCTTCCGGCTGGCCGCAATCCAGCTCGGCCAGGCCACCTACCGGTTCATCCTGGCGGCGCGAAGCTTCACGCCCGAGGTCGACCGGCAGTTCATGCAGGCAATCGAGAGCTTCCGCAAACTGTCGTCGTCCGAGATCGCCGGCGTGCGCCAGACCCGCATCGCGCTGGTGACGGCCAAGTCCGGCGACACGCTGGACACGCTGGCGTCACGCATGGCAACCGATCGTCCGGTCGATCGCTTCCAGGTGCTCAACGCCATCGACAGGACGTCGCCCGTCAAGCCAGGCGTGACCTACAAGGTCGTTGCCGAATAGGTCAGACGAACACTGCGTCCGGATCGGGGTGCCGCTCCAGCAGGGCGCGGCGCAGCTTCTCCAGCGCCCGGCTCTCGATCTGGCGGACGCGCTCCTTGGAGATGCCGAGCCGGTCGCCCAGTGCCTCCAGCGTCGCGCTCTCCTCCGACAGGCGCCGGGCCCGCAGGATGTTGAGCTCACGATCGGACAACACCGTCAGCGCCGAGCGCAGCCAGGTGACACGGCGCTCGCTGTCGATGGCGTCCGATACCGTCTCGTCGGGCAGCGGCGCACCATCGACGAGGAAGTCCATCCTCTCGGACGGACCCGAAGTGTCGCTCTCCGACAGCGGTGCATTCAGCGACATGTCGGAGCCCGAGAGGCGGGCCTCCATCAGCTGCACGTCGTTGCGCGACACGCCGACCGCGTTGGCGATCTCCTGGTGCACGTCGATGCTGGCATCCTCGGCGGCGCTGTGCGCAAGACGCGCCCGCAGCCGCCGCAGGTTGAAGAACAGCGCCTTCTGGGCCGAGCTGGTGCCCCCGCGCACGATCGACCAGTTGCGCAGGATGTAGTCCTGGATCGAGGCCCGGATCCACCAAGTGGCGTAGGTCGAGAAGCGGACCTCGCGCTCCGGCTCGAAGCGGGCTCCGGCTTCCAGCAGGCCGACATGGCCCTCCTGGATCAGGTCCGCCATCGGCAGGCCGTAATGGCGGAACCGCGCCGCAATGGCGATGACGAGCCGCATATGTGCCGCCGCAAGCTGGTGCAGGGCGTCCTCGTCGCGCAGGTCCTTCCAGCGGACGGCGAGAGCGTGCTCGTTCTCGCGGGTGAGGAACGGTGCGTCCATCGCCGCCTTGACGAAGGTGCGCCGCATGCCCGCGATCTCGCCCATGGCCGTTCCCCTGATTGAGAATTGGTAACAATACGGATGCGTGCCCCTGGCGGATCACCCGCCCGCCGGGGGACGCGATTTCGTGAATGCGCCCCCGCTGACACCTGCCCGCAGCACGCTACAGTGGATCGAAGCCGACAGGAGGACCGCCATGGCGCTCGACCAGACGATCATCGACCTCTACGACGAGTACACCCACAAGCCGCTTGCACGTCGCATGTTCCTGGAGCGGCTGTCGCTGCTGGCCGGATCGGCCGGCGCGGCGTCGGCGGCCCTGGCCGTCCTTGAACCCAACTATGCCCACGCCCAGCAGGTTGCCGAGGCCGATCCGCGCATCCGCATCCGCCGGATCGCCACCACGCTCAACGGGGTCGACCAGGTGGGCTACATGGCCGTGCCGGCCGCCGGCGGAAAGGCTCCAGCCGTCATCGTCATCCACGAGAACCGCGGGCTGAACGCCCATATCGAGGATGTGGTGCGCCGCTTCGCGATCGCCGGCTTCGCCGCCTACGGTCCCGACATGCTGGCGCCGCTGGGTGGAACCCCGGCGGACCCCGACGCTGCCCGCGACCTGTTCGCCAAGCTGCCGGGCGAGAAGGTCGTCGAGCAGGCCGCCGCCGCAATCGCCATGCTGAAGGCCGATCCGGCCACCAACGGCCGCGTCGGCGCCGTCGGCTTCTGCTGGGGTGGCGGAATGGTCAACGTCATCGCCGCGCGCCTGCCGGAGCTTGGCGCCGGTGTCGCGTTCTATGGCGTAGCACCTCCGGCGGAGGCCGCGGCCAAGATCCGCGCACCGATGATGCTGCACTATGCCGGCCTCGACGCCCGTGTGAATGCCGGGATCGCCGGCTACGAGACCGCCCTGAAGGCCGCCAACGTGCCCTACACCCTGTTCATGTATGACGGCGTCAACCACGCCTTCCACAACGACACCAGCGCCGAGCGCTACGACGCCAAGGCGGCGACGCTCGCCTTCGACCGCTCCGTTGCCTTCTTTCGCCAGACGCTGGGCGGCGCGTCTCCATCCTGAGCCGCGGGGCGACGGCCTGAGACGCGGGATCTAGCCCCCGAAATGCAAGAAGCCCGGCGCGAGCCGGGCTTCTTTCGTTCGTGCGATGGAAGACGCGGCTCAGGCCGCCTCTTCCTGCTCGTCCTCGCCCTCGGCGGCAACCTCGGCGGCGTCCGCCGTCTTGCCCCGCTTGGGCGACTTGGCGAGCTGAACCTCGATGAGCTTCAGCGCTTCGGTCTCGTGCAGCCGGTTCACGGCGGCGACTTCGCGCGCCATGCGGTCAAGTGCCGCCTCGTAGAGCTGCCGCTCGGAATAGGACTGCTCCGGCTGCGCCTCGGAGCGGTGCAGGTCGCGCACCACCTCGGAAATCGCGATCAGATCGCCCGAATTGATCTTCGCCTCATACTCCTGGGCGCGGCGCGACCACATCGTCCGCTTGACGCGGGCACGGCCGGTGATCGTCTCGAGCGCCTTGGCGACGAGCGCATTCTCGGCCAGCTTGCGCATGCCCACGGTCGCCGCCTTCGCGGTCGGAACGCGCAGCGTCATCTTGTCCTTTTCGAACGAAATGACGAACAGCTCGAGCTTGAACCCGGCGACTTCCTGCTCCTCGATGGCCACGATCTGGCCGACGCCATGGGCCGGATACACGACGAATTCGCCGGTCTTGTAACCCTGGCGCTGGGAATTCTTCTTGGGCGTCGTCATGATTTTGGTCTTCTCCCCATGCCGGGCTCGGGCCCGGGCGTGACACGCGAAGGCCGGCTCGCACCGGCGCAAAGACTATCCACGGCGCGGATCGGCCTGACCCGATCCGTCCCGTGTTCCGTTCAGCCTATGGCCAGAAACGCCTGCCGTGCCCGCTGGCATTGTCCGCGCTGAGCGAACATGCCGAGGTGAAAAGACCGATCCTTCGGGATCGTCACCGTCAGTGAAGGGGGTGCGGGCAAAGCGCGCCGGATATAAACGACCACGCCCAGACCCTAACATAAAAGTCTGGACGAATCAAAGGTCAACGCCCCGGACGGCGCATGCCGCCCCGACGCTCAGTCGCCTTCGCCCGGTTCCGGCGAGAAATACTTCTCGAACTTGCCCGCCTCGCCGTCGTGCTCTTTTGCGTCGGACGGCGACGCGCGCTTGACGGTGATGTTCGGCCAGGTCTTGGCGTAGTCGGCGTTCACCTTGAGCCAGTTTTCCAGTCCCGGCTCGGTGTCAGGCTTGATCGCCTCGGCCGGGCACTCAGGTTCGCAGACCCCGCAATCGATGCACTCGTCGGGATGGATGACGAGCATGTTCTCGCCCTCGTAGAAGCAATCCACCGGACATACTTCAACGCAATCCATGTACTTGCACTTGATGCAGTTCTCGACGACCACATACGTCATGTCAGACTCCGGACGGGGCGCCCGGTCGGACCGGAGCACGCAGACATTTCGTGTGCTAGCGGAGATGCCTGCGACTGGCAAGGCGGCGCACGCAACGCAGAGACACCCAGCGGTCAGCCGCCAATGTCCTCGTAGAGCGCCTGCGCAACGGTAGCGCCGCCGCGGCGCTCGGCCAGCCCGGTGATGCGGACCACCTGCGTGGCATGCGGCAGGGCCAGGGTCAGAACGTCGCCGGCCCGCACGGCGCGGTCGGGTCGGGACATCCGCACGCCATTGAGGCGGACCCGGCCGTCCTCCACCAGCACCGATGCTGCCGCGCGGGTCTTCACGAAGCGCGCATAGACGAGCCATTTGTCGATCCGCTGCCGCTCGGACGGCGCGTCGTCCTCAGGAGCGCCGCGACGCCCCGCCACGTCAGCCCTTGCCGCCCTGCTTGGCCTCGAGCGCGGCCTTCAGCGCCAGCAGCTTGGCGAAGGGCGAGTTGGGATCGGGCGCCTTGTCGCGCGACGGGC
>JBMOJG010000121.1:0-7614 GCA_049316925.1 Alsobacter sp.
AACCGGGCGCCAGCCGGTCGCGAGGCCGGCCGGCCCGCACCGTGACGGTCTCGAAGACGCGGCCCGGGCGCGGGCGCATCACCACGACGCGGTCAGCCAGCCCAACCGCCTCCTCGACATCGTGGGTGACGATGACGACAGTGGGCCGGCTGGCCTCCCACAGCGCCAGCAGATGCTCGTGCAGGCTGGCGCGGGTGAAGGCGTCCAGCGCCGAAAACGGCTCGTCGAGCAGCAGCACCTTGGGGCGTGCGACCAGCGCCCGGGCAATGGCGACACGCTGCTGCTGTCCGCCCGAGAGGTCGCGCGGCCAGCGCCCGGCCTGTTCGGCAAGGCCGACCCGCGCCAGCGCATCGGCGACACGGACGTCGCGCTCGGCGCGTGGCAGATCCATGAGCCCGAAGCCGGCATTGCCGGCGACTGTGAGCCAGGGCAGCAGGCGCGGCTCCTGGAAGACGATACCGACGGCCGGGTGCGGCCCGTCCAGCACCTCGCCGTCGACCGCGATGGCGCCGCTGGTGGCGCGGTCGAGACCGGCGACCAGGCGCAGCAGGGTCGTCTTGCCGCAGCCCGAGCCGCCGACGACGGCGAGGATCTCGCCGGCCTCGACCGACAGGCTGACCTCGTGCAAGGCCCGCGTACCGTCCGCATAGGTCTTGCTCAGGCCCTCGACGACGAACATCAGAGTCGGCTCCGAGCCGTATCCTGCCAGCGCAGGACGGGGCGCGTCAGCGCCACCAGCACGCCATCGGCGAGCTTGCCGAGCAGCGCAAAGGCGATGATGGCGGCGAGAATACGGTCTGGACGTCCCATCTGCTGGCCGTCGACCAGCAGATAGCCGAGACCCTCGGAGGCGCCCATGAACTCGGCGGCGACGACGAACATGAATCCGAGGCCAAGCCCGGCGCGCAGCGACAGGATCCAGCTGGGCAGGACGGCCGGCAGCAGCACGCGGCGCAGCATCGCGAAGCGGCCGAGGCGGAAGACGCGGCCGACCTCGACCAGCTTGCGGTCGATGCCCTCGATGGCGCCGGCGACGCCGAGATAGACCGGGAAGAACACGCCGACGGCGATCAGCGCCACCTTGGAGGCCTCGAAGATGCCGAGCCAGAGCAGGAACAGCGGCACCCAGGCGATGGAGGGCACCGAGCGCAGCGCCTGCAGGGTCGGATCCACGATCCGGCGCATCACCTCGGACGTGCCCGACAGCGCCCCCATGGCGGTGCCGGCAAGCACGCCCAGCGCAAAGCCGGCGAGCACGCGGCCCAGCGTCGCCTGGACATGGGTCCAGAGTTCGCCGGTGACGGCCAGGCCCCACAGGGTTCCCAGGATGCGCGACGGCGCCGGCATCAGCCGGCCCTGGATCAGGCCGGTGCGGATGACGAGTTCCCAGCCCAGCGCAATGGCCACCGGCAATACAAGGCCGAGCCAGAGCCCCGACCATCCGGCGGGCAGGCGGCCCGCGGCGGCGGACGCAGGCTGGCCCGCCTCTTCAGAGAGGCCGGCCGGGACCGGAGCGGTGATGACCGGGGGAGCGTTCATGCGCGGCGTGGAGAGCGGGACGGGTTGCCCCGCTTACTGCGTTGCAGCCTTGGCGGGAAGATATTTCGGCTCGACGAGGCCACCGACGACCGCCTTCATGTCGAGGCCGGCATCCAGCACGCCGGCCTGCTGCAGGGCGACGCCGGCGGCGACGATGGTTTCGGCCTGGGCGGCGCCGATCGGGCCGTGGGTCAGCTCGGTGCGCTCGAGCTGGCGGGCAATCACCGTCTCGGGGAGCTTGCTGGCGGTGACGAGGGAGGCCGTGAGCCCCTTGGTGTCGGCCACCGCCGCGAGGCGCGCCTTCTCGTAGGTGCGGAGAACGCGGGCAACGATCTCCGGATTGGCGGCGGCGAACTCCTCGCGGACGTTGAGGACGCCCCAGGTGTTGGCCTCCGGCTTGCGGTAGAACAGGCGGGCGCCACCCTCGATCTCGGCGGCGGCCATCAGCGGATCCAGCCCCGCCCAGGCCTCGACATCGCCGCGCTCGAGCGCCAGGCGGCCGTCCTGATGCTGCAGCAGCACCAGCTTGACGTCCTTTTCAGTCAGCTTGGCCTCGGCCAGCGCCCGGACGAGGAAGATGTGCGGATCGGTGCCGCGGGTGACGGCGACGCGCTTGCCCTTCAGGTCGGCCACCGTCTTGATGGCATCCCCGCGGGTGACGAGTGCCGTCCACTCGGGACGCGAAAAGACGTAGATCGACTTGACCGGGTTGCCGTTGATCTTGCCGATCAGCGCCGCGGCGCCGGCGGTGGAGCCGAAATCCAGCGAGCCCGCATTGAGGAACTCGAGCGCCTTGTTGGAGCCCGCAGACTGGATCCAGCGGATGGTGATGCCATCCTTGCGGAACTCCTCCTCGAGCAGGCCCTTGTCGCGCAACACGAGGCTGACGGGATTGTAGGTGGCCCAGTCGATGCGGATTTCCTTGACCTGCGCGGCGGCGGGCGCGGCGACGAGGCCGAGCGCGGCAGCGAGCGCGAGGACATGGCGGCGGGTGAAGTCGGTCATGGCATCCTCCAGTGAGGCAGGGGCGCGGTCGCGGGCCTGCCCGGAAACCGGATGCCCTCGGCGCATTAGCTGCATTTTGTGCCGGCAGATGCCGGCGCTGCGCCCAGCAAGCGTCTGGCTCAAATCGGCGCGTTCTGTTTCTAGGGCGTTTTGTTCGTTATGTCAAACAGAACGAATGGCGACGTTGTTCGCGCCAATTCCCGCATAGAACTGTTATTTCTGGCGCGCTGCAAAGGCCGGCAGCGACCAGTCGAACCGGATCGCCAGCCCCCGCAGTGCAAAGGCCGCGCCGATGCCGAGTGCGCCGGAGGTCGGCTGGGTGATCCCCGCCATCCCCGCGAGCACGAAGGTGCCGGCGCCGATCGCGGCGGCGGTGACGTAGATCTCGCGGTGGAGGACCAGCGGCACATCGCCCGCCAGAATGTCACGGATGATGCCGCCGAAGCTTGCCGTCAGCGTGCCCATCACCACAGCGACAACTGCCGGTGTTCCTGCTTCCAGCGCCCTGGCGGCGCCGTTGACGCTGAAAATGGCCAACCCGAGTGCGTCGGCCCACAGCAGCAGACTGCGCGGCCGCATGCTGGCCATCAGCCCGGGGATGCGCGTGCCGGCAAGGAAGGTCAGCACGCCCACCGTGATGCAGACCAGCACGTCCCGGGGGTCGGATGTCCAGAAGGCCGGCTCGCCCAGCAGCACATCGCGGACGCTGCCGCCGCCAATGCCCGTCACGGTCGCCAGCAGGACGAAGCCGAACGGGTCCATGCCCTTGCGGGCCGCGACGAGCGCACCGGTGAGCGCGAACACGCCGACGCCGATCGCCTCGACAATTACCGCCAGGCTGACCTCCATGGCGGCGATGCTCCCGGGCTCAGGCCTGGCGGTCCACCGTGGCCCCCTCGGCGGCCGGGGCGGCCGTGCCCTTGGGACCGCCCTTGGCGACGCCGACGAGAGCCGGACGAAGCACGCGGTCGCCGATGACGTAGCCGGCCTGCACCACCTCGCGCACGGTGCCGTTGGGGACGGACGGATCCGGCACCTCGAACATGGCCTGGTGGAGGTTGGGGTCGAAACGCTCGCCCTTCGGCTCGATTTTGCGGATGCCGTGGCGCTCCAGGGTCTTCAAGAGGTCGCGCTCGGTCAGCTCGATGCCTTCGAGGATCGCCAGCAGCGTGCCCTCAGCCGCCGCGCGAGCCTCGGCCGGGACGGTCTCGAGCGCGCGGCGCATGTTGTCGGCGACGGTCAGAACGTCGCGGGCAAAATTCGTGGTCGCGTAGGTGCGGGCATCGGCGACCTCGCGCTCGGTGCGGCGGCGCAGATTCTCCATCTCGGCCAGGGTGCGCAGCACCTTGTCCTTGAGGCCGGCATTCTCCTCGTTGAGGGCAGCGATCACGTCGTGGACGTCCCGCTCGGGCGCCGGCTCGGCGGCAGCGTCGGTGTCGGACGGATGGACGGTCTCGGGCTTGGGATCGGTCATGGCGCCTTGGGGTCTGCGGTAAACCACGGGGGTGGCCCGGATATCAGGCTGCGCCGGCCAAAAATCAAGGCCGCCAGCCTCAACGACCGGCCAGCGCCCGGGCCGGACGGACGGCCATGTCGGCGGCGGTGCGCTCGCGGCCGGCGAGCACCTCCAGCAGTTGCCTGCGGATTGTGGCATGCCGGGCGGCGTTGATGATCTTCGAGCCAGTGAGGTCGGTGACGTAGAACACATCGACCGCCTTCTCGCCAAAGGTGGCGATGTGGGCGGAGGCGATGTTGAGGTTGAGCTTGCCGAGCGCGGTGGTGAGTTCATAGAGCAGACCGGGGCGGTCGAGCCCCGACACCTCGATCACGGTATGACGGGCCGAAAGGGCATTGTCGATCACCACGTCGGGCGGCACCTGGAAGGTGCGGCTGGCGGCGGGGCGGTCGCGCCCACGCGCCGCAACCGCCTCGGCAATGCGGATCTCGCCCTTGAGGGCGCGTTCGATGTGGCGGGCGACCCTGTCTGCGCGGCGCAGTTCGTCCTCGTCGCGATCGAAGGCGCGTGACACGAAGATCGTGTCCAGCGCCATGCCGTCCGTGGTGGTGAAAATCTGTGCGTCGACGATATTTGCGCCGGCGGCCGCGCAGGCCCCGGTGACGATCGCCAGCAGGCGCGGATGGTCGGTCGCCGCAACCGTCAGCTCGGTGACGCCGCGGAAGCTGTCGGTCGCCACCTCGGTGGCGGCGGAATGCATCTCGGCCTCGGCCGCCTTCAGGAACTGGGCGTGCTTGACCTTGCGGGGCAGGTCCACCTTCAGCCAATAGGCCGGGTAGTGGCGGCCCACATAGGCGTCGAGATCGGCATCGGCCCAGGCCGGCAGGGCCCGGCGCAGCTCGTCCTGGGCCCGGCGCACACGCTGGCCGCGCTCGATGGTGGAGTGTCCGCCCGCGAGCACGATCTCGGTCTCCCAGTACAGGGTCCGCAGCAGCTGGCCCTTCCAGCCGTTCCAGACGCCGGGCCCGACTGCCTTGATGTCGCAAACAGTCAGCACCAGCAGCATCTTCAGCCGTTCCAGAGTCTGCACTGTGGCGGCGAACGTCTCGATCGTCTTGGGGTCGGACAGGTCGCGGCTCTGCGCCACCGTCGACATCACCAGGTGCTGCTCGACCAGCCAGGCCACCGAATCGGTCTCCGCGTCGCCCAGGCCGAGACGCGGGCCGAGGCGGCGGGCGATACGGGCGCCGGCGACCGAGTGGTCCTGCGGGCGCCCCTTGGCGATGTCGTGGATGAACAGCGCCAGCGCCAGCACCGTCCGGTTGCGGATGGTCGGCAGCACCTCGTTGGCGACGGGCAGCTCGTCCTTCAGGCGGCCGTTCTCGACGTCGGCGAGAATGCCGATGGAGCGCAGGAGGTGCTCGTCCACCGTGTAGTGGTGGTACATGTTGAACTGCATCATCGCGACGACGCGGCCGAACTCGGGGATGAAGCGCCCCAGCACGCCGGCCTCGTTCATGCGGCGCAGCACCACCTCGGGTGCGTTGCGCGAGGTCAGGATCTCCACGAAGAGCCGGTTGGCATCGGGGTCCTTGCGCAGGACAGGATCGATGAGCTTCAGCGAGCGCGTGATCAGGCGGGTCGCGTCGGGGTGGACGGCGCGGTTCAGGCGGTCGGCGAACCAGTAGATGCGGATCAGGTTGACCGGATCGCGTCGGAACACGTCGTCGCTCGCGAAGCTCAGCCGGTCGGCGTCGACGACGAAATCCTGATTGCCCGCAATCGAGCGCCCGCCTCGGCGGAAGCGGCCGACGAGCCTGTCGAGCATGGCGCGCGGCTTGGCGTGACGCGCCTCGAGCGCGGCGCAGACGATAGCGGTGAGGTCGCCCACGTCCTTGGCGACGAGGAAATAGCGCTTCATGAAGCGCTCGACGGCCGAAAGCCCGCCATGGCCGGCATAGCCGAGGCGTTCGGCGATCTGGCGCTGCAGGTCGAAGCTCAGGCGCTCCTCGGGCCGGCCGGTCGCATAGTGCAGCTGACACCTAACCCGCCACAGGAACTCCTCGCAGCGGCGGAACAGGTCGAGCTCTTCCTTGTCGAACAGCCCCGCATCGACCAGATCGGCGGCATCCTTGACGCGGTAGACATATTTGGCGATCCAGAACAGCGTGTTGAGATCGCGCAGGCCACCCTTTCCGTCCTTGACGTTGGGCTCGACGAGGTAGCGCGACGTGCCGGCGCGCGATACCCGCTGCTCGCGCTCGGCCAGCTTCTCGGCGACGAACTGGGCAGCGCTTCCCTGGACGACGTCCTTGTCGAAGCGCTGTTCGAATTCGGCAAACAGCGCTGCATCGCCAAGGATCAGCCGCGCCTCGAGCAGCGCCGTGCGGATCGTGAGGTCGCCGCGGCCCTCGCGAATGCACTCGTCGACCGAGCGGGTCGAATGCCCGACCTTCAGCTTCAGGTCCCACAGCGCGTAGAGGATCGCCTCGACGACGCTCTCGCTCCACGGCGTCGACTTGTAGGGCAGCAGGAACAGAAGATCGACATCGGAGCCGGGCGCCAGCGTGCCGCGGCCATAGCCGCCGACCGCCACCACCGCGAGCCGCTCGGCGGAGGACGGATTGACCGCCGGATAAAGCACCCGCGCGGCGATGTCGTGCAGGGCGCCGACAACCGCATCCATGAGGCCCGACAGCCGCTCGACGCAGGCGAGCCCGTTGCGCTCCGCATCGAGCAGCACCCGCGCCTTGGCGTGGCCGTCGTCGAGGGCATGCCGCAATACCGCGACCACGGCCGCGCGACGGGCCGAAGCGTCCGTCCCGGCGCCGCGGACTGCAGCATCGACCGCGGCCGCCAGGGCGGCACGATCGAACACCGGTGACGGGACGGCAGGGCGGGAGCGGGGATGGGTCATCTCAACGGTCCGGAAGGCGCGCCCGAGCAGTGGCCCGTTCGCGCCGTCCCGTCAATGCGACAGCGATCTGAACCCCGTCCGGGACGGTTCAGCCAACCAGAACCTGCTTCGACAGCACGGTGCTGTCGGCGTTGAGCCGGTAGACCAGCGGCACCCCGGTGTCGAGCTCCATGGACGGGATGGTCTGCGGCGTCAGCCGGTCCAGCACCATCACCAGCGCTCGCAACGAGTTGCCGTGGGCTGCAACCACAACGCGCTCCCCGCGCAGGACGCGCGGCAGAATGTTCTGGCAGTAGTAGGGCAGCACCCGCGCCACCGTATCGCGCAGGCTCTCGCCGCCCGGCGGCGAGACGTCGTAGGAGCGGCGCCAGACATGAACCTGATCGGCGCCCCAGCGGGCGCGGGCATCGTCCTTGTTGAGGCCGGACAGGTCGCCATAGTCGCGCTCGTTGAGAGCCTGGTCGCGGAGCGTCGTCAAGCCGGGCTGGCCGAGTTCCTCCAGCAGCAACCGGCAGGTCTCCTGGGCGCGGGTGAGATCGGACGTGAAGGCGACGTCGAACGACACGCCCAGCGCCTTGAGGCGGCGGCCGGCGTCGCGGGCCTCGCCGGTGCCCTTCTCGGTCAGGCCCGGATCCTTCCAGCCGGTGAACAGGTTCTTCAGGTTCCAGTCACTCTGGCCGTGGCGGACGAGGACAAG
>JBMOJG010000122.1:0-7594 GCA_049316925.1 Alsobacter sp.
GTCCGGTCGGCAGCGTGCTGCACCAGCTTGCCGGCGGCCTGCGCGCCGCCATGGGTTATGTGGGCGCGGGCTCGCTGGAGGAGTTCCGTGCCAAGGCGGAATTCGTCCGCATCACCGCTGCGGGATTGCGCGAAAGCCACGTCCACGACGTGGCGATCACCCGCGAGAGCCCCAACTACCCCTCGAGGGTCTAGGCAGGCCGGAGCGACCCGTTTCGAACTGTGTCTTGGCATCCAGCGGCTTTCCAGGCGGCGTCAGATCGGCCGGCGGCATGGTGGCGCAGGCGGGCAGCGCGCACTGGAGTGCGGCGACGCGACGACGAAGCGGGTGAGTTGGACGCGGCTGACGATCATGGACGCCCCCTGCGGGGCGGGACAGATCCGCAGCTTGGCCATGACCTTCACGGGTCGTGATCACAGCCCAATACTGACCTTTAGAGGCAAGTTGGGGGGGCCGCGCGTCCGCCGCCTGCAGCCCCGGGGGACGACGCCGCGGCGCAGGCCTGCTAGGAGGAGACCCCGCATGAAGAAGACGCCGCCGCCATGATCCTCGTCGCCCCTGTTCTTGCCCAGATCCTGCTGACCCTGGTCGTGCTGGTGATGCTGGGTCGTGCCCGTGTTGCCGCCCTGAAGGCCGGCAAGGTGCGCATGTCGGAGATCGCGGTCTCCAGCACCAGCTGGCCCGAGGATGTTCGCAGGGTCCAGGCCAATGTCTCGAACCAGTTCGAGACGCCGGTACTGTTTTACGTCCTGTGCGGGGTCGCGACCTTCTCCGGCGCCGCCAACCTGTTCACCGCGGTCTGCGCCTGGCTTTATGTCGCTAGCCGGCTGGCGCACCTGCTGGTGCACACCGGCAGCAACAACGTCATCACACGCTTCCGCACCTTCCTGTTCGGCCTCGTCGCCCTGTTGGCCATGTGGCTGTTCATCGTCGTCCATCTGGTGATCCGGTGACCCCCGCGGCGCGGCTGTCGGCCGCCATCGAGGTCCTGACCGATGTCGAGGAGCGACGCCGCCCCGCCACCGACGCGCTGAAGGACTGGGGTCTCGCCCATCGCTTCGCCGGATCGGGCGACCGCTCCGCGATTGCCAGCCTCGTCTACGATGCCCTGCGTCACCGCGCCTCTGCCGGCTGGATCATGGACGATGCGACGCCGCGCGCGGCGCTGCTCGGTGCGCTGCACCTAGCGCGCGGCTGGGACGCGGGCCGCATCGCCACCCTGTGCTCGGGCGAGCGTTTTGCACCCCAGCCGCTGAGCGATGCGGAGCGAAGCGCACTGGAGACGCGGACGCTGGACGATGCCCCCGCTGCCATTGCCGGCGACTATCCGGACTGGCTCGACGCCGCCCTGGCCGACGCCTTTGGCGACGCAAGGGCCGCCGAGGCGCGGGCGCTGGCCTGCCGGGCCCCCGTCGACCTGCGTGTCAACACCCTCAAGGTCGGCCGCGACCGGGCGCTCGAGGAACTGGCCTATCTGGGGGCCATCGCGACCGAGCTTTCGCCGGTCGGGCTTCGAATCGCGCTCGGCGAAGACGCCCGCGCCCCGGCCGTGCAGGCGGAACCGGCGTTCCAGAAGGGCTGGATCGAGATCCAGGACGAGGGCTCGCAGCTCGCCGCCCAGTTGGCGGCGCCCGATCCCGGCATGCAGGTGGTGGACCTGTGCGCCGGCGGCGGCGGCAAGACGCTGGCACTGGCGGCGCTGATGGACAATCACGGCCAGATCTTCGCCACCGACAGCGACAAACGCCGGCTCGCGCCGATCTTCGATCGTCTGACGCGGTCCGGCGTGCGAAATGTCCAGGTGCGCTCGCCCCGCGGCCGCGACGACGATCCCGTCGCCGATCTCCACGGCATCGCCGACCTCGTGCTGGTCGACGCGCCCTGTACCGGTACCGGTACATGGCGCCGCAATCCCGACGCCAAATGGCGGGTCCGCCCGCGCAGCCTCGACGACCGGATCGCCGAGCAGGCGATCGTTCTCGATCGCGCCGCCGCGCTGGTGCGCCCTGGCGGGCGCATCGCCTACATCACCTGCTCGGTCCTGCCGGCCGAAAACGACGGCACCGTCGACGCCTTCCTGCAGCGTCATCCGGCGTTCCGCCCCCTGCCGGCGGCTGCAGCCGCCGCCGATGCCGGGCTTCCGGGCTTGCCCGACAGGGCCTGGCCGTGCCGGCACGGGTTGCAGCTGACGCCCTTGCGCACCGGCACGGACGGCTTCTACGTCGCCCTGTTGCGGCGGACAGGCTGAGCCCTGTTGCACTGCGGCAGGGGCTGGATTAACGCAGGGGACGCAGGCATGGCCCCGACAGCGAGGACTCGATGAGCGAGCAGAACCACGACAAGGTCCTCATCGTCGACTTCGGCAGCCAAGTCACCCAGCTGATCGCCCGCCGGGTCCGTGAAGAAGGTGTCTACTCCGAAATCGTGCCGTTCCAGTCGGCCGAGGCGGCCTTCCTCGCCATGAAGCCCCGGGCGGTGATCCTGTCGGGCGGGCCTGAGTCGGTCCACGAGGTGGGCAGCCCGCGCGCCCCGCGGGTGATCTTTGATTCCGGCGTTCCCGTTTTGGGGATCTGCTATGGCCAGATGACCATGGCGGCGCAGCTCGGCGGCACGGTCGAGGGCGGCCACGCCCGCGAGTTCGGCCGTGCCGGGGTCGAGGTGCTGGAGGACTGCAGCCTGTTCGGCGACACCTGGCGCAAGGGCGAGCAATACCCGGTGTGGATGAGCCACGGCGACAGGATCACCGCCCTGCCCCCCGGCTTCTCGCGCTACGCCACCTCAGAGAATGCTCCCTATGCGGTGATCGCCGACGAGGCCCGCCATTACTACGGCCTGATGTTTCATCCGGAGGTGGTGCACACGCCCCATGGCGCGGCGCTGTTGCGCAACTTCGTCCGCCGCATTGCCGGCTGCGCCGGCGACTGGTCGATGAAGGCCTTCCGCGAGGAGGCAATCGCCCGCATCCGCGCCCAGGTCGGCGAAGGCCGGGTGATCTGCGGCCTTTCCGGCGGCGTCGACTCGGCGGTGGCCGCCGTGCTGATCCACGAGGCCATCGGCGACCAGCTCACCTGCGTGTTCGTCGACCACGGCCTGCTGCGGCTGGCCGAGGCCCAGAAGGTCGTGGCGCTGTTTCGCGACAGCTACAACATCCCGCTCGTCCATGTGGACGCGTCCGAGACGTTCCTGGCGGCGCTGGAGGGCGTGGCCGACCCGGAGACCAAGCGCAAGACCATCGGCCGGCTGTTCATCGACGTGTTCGAGGCTGAGGCCCGCAAGGTCGGCGGCGCCGCGTTCCTGGCCCAGGGCACGCTCTACCCCGACGTCATCGAGAGCGTGTCCTTCACCGGCGGACCTTCGGTGACGATCAAGTCGCACCACAATGTCGGCGGCCTGCCCGAGCGCATGAACATGAAGCTGGTGGAGCCGCTGCGCGAGCTGTTCAAGGACGAGGTCCGGGTGCTGGGCCGCGAACTCGGCCTGCCCGAGGCCTTCGTCGGCCGCCACCCCTTCCCCGGACCGGGCCTCGCCATCCGCATCCCCGGCCCGGTGTCGCGCGAGAAGGCCGACATCCTCCGCCTCGCCGACGAGATCTACCTCGAGGAGATCCGCCGTGCCGGCCTCTATGACGAGATCTGGCAGGCGTTCGCCGTGCTGCTGCCGGTGCGCACCGTCGGCGTGATGGGCGACGGCCGCACCTACGACCACGTCTGCGCCCTGCGCGCAGTGACGTCCGTCGACGGCATGACCGCCGACTTCTACCCCTTCGACATGGCCTTCCTCGGCCGCGCGGCGACCCGCATCATCAACGAGGTCAAGGGCATCAACCGGGTGGTCTATGACGTCACGTCGAAGCCGCCGGGCACGATCGAGTGGGAGTGACCTGATACCGCAGGCGACAATAGCGTAGGTTTGGCGGTGGTACACGCCGCCCGCCTACCTGCCGCTCAATGTAATCTTCAGACTTTTCCGCTCCGTATTCAGCGCCGTTAGTGAATTAAAGCGTGGTCGGAACCGATCGTAAAGTGCGTTCAAATAGCAGAGCGGGTCTAGCGTAGTCTGGCGTGCAATTCGGCGGGGCTGGTTCGGGCTGCGGGCGTCAGAAACCGCCGTGATGGCTGCCAGTGGCTGGCCAAAGTCGCTATGAACGTCCGAGGAGTCGGAAGGAGAACCTCTGTGCCGGGCGGTAGTGCCATAAATGGGCGCGAAATCGAGATTGAGATCGAGCAGACGCGAGCCCGTTTAGCCGCCAACGAGGTCGAGCGGAGAGCGCTTGAGGCCGAACTGAATGATCTGCTGAGCCGGCAGGCCACGAAGTCACTGGAAACTCCGCATGCGCTCATTGTCGCGGACGCGACAATGCTCACCACGGCGTCGTCCAGCGCTGACAAGATTGCTTTATTTCGGCATTTATTCGCCGGTCGCCATGACCTATTTCCGGTCCGATGGGAAAACCGCAAGACCGCTAAGTCCGGCTATGCGCCGGCATGTGCCAACGAGTGGGTCAGGGGGATTTGCGGTAAGCCCCAGGTGAAATGCGGCGAGTGCCCCCACCAAGCCTTCATCCCGGTCACCGACGACATCATCGAAAAACATCTGCGCGGCGGCAACGGCGGACGCACTTTTGATGGTAACTTCGTCGCCGGCGTTTATCCGTTGCTTCCTGACAAGACCTGCTGGTTTCTGGCCGCCGATTTCGATGAGGAGAATTGGGCGGCTGATGCGTTAGAGCATCATCCCGCCAAGTGGACACCGGTTTGCGGACAAAGATGATGCTAAAACAATGAGCTAGAGCGGACGACCTGATGCAATCAGGTCGGATTTCGCTCTAGCCATGCTGGAAACGTGCCGCGCCAAAGGGGTGCCTGCCGCGCTTGAGCGTTCTCGATCCGGCAATGGCGGTCATGTCTGGATTTTCTTCTCCGAGCCGGTTCCTGCGCGCACAGCCAGGCAACTTGGCGCCGCAATGCTGACGGAGACGATGGAACGCCGCCCCGAGATAGGGTTTGGCTCGTACGATCGGTTCTTTCCAAGCCAGGACAACATGCCGGTCGGTGGCTTCGGCAACCTAATCGCGTTGCCTTTACAGCGCAGGGCGCGCGAGCTTGGCAACAGCGTCTTCATCGACGAGGACCTTCGCCCGTACGAGGACCAATGGGCGTTCCTGGCGGCGATACCAAGGCTATCTGCCAGTGCCGCGGCGGAAATCGTTGGCGATGCCGAGATGCGAGGCCGTGTCCTCGGCGTTCGCATGCCGGTCGAGGACGAGGACGCGGGCGAACCGTGGCGCATGACGCCGTCTCGACGTCCGAAGGCTGGCCCGCTCGGCATACCACTTCCAAGCAAGATCACGATCGTCGTTGCCGACCAGCGGTATATCGACCGGACCGATTTGCCGCCAGCGATGACGGCGCGGCTTGTACGCTTGGCGGCCTTTCAGAACCCCGAGTTCTATCGTGCGCAATCCATGCGGTTCCCGACCTTCGGCAAGCCACGGATCATCTCTTGTGCCGAACTCCATCCGCGTCATGTGGGATTGCCGCGAGGGTGTCTTGACGAAGCTGTCGAGCTGATCCGCGGTGAGGGCGGCGAGGTTGAGTTGGACGATCAAAGAGCGATCGGCAACCCGCTTCCGAGCCGGGTCCAGTTCCAGGGAGCGCTGCACAGCCCACAGGTCAAGGCATTCGACGCCTTGGCGCCGCATGACTATGGCGTGCTTGCGGCGACCACCGCGTTCGGCAAGACGGTTGTGGCTGCTGCGCTCATCGCTCAACGGGGCCGGAATGCGCTTGTTCTCGTCCATCGTCGAGAGTTGCTCAGCCAATGGATGGAACGCCTCAAGGCATTTCTCGATATAGATCCGCAAGATATAGGCATCATCGGCGGCGGACGCCGCAAGCCGACCGGTATCATTGATGTCGCGCTGATCCAGAGCCTCGTGCGGCACGGGGAAGTATCCGACCTGGTGGCGGACTATGGTCATCTTGTCGTTGACGAATGCCACCATCTGTCAGCGGCGAGCTTCGAGCTTGTGGCTCGTCGGGCAAAGGCGCGATTTGTCCTCGGGCTGTCTGCGACCGTGGCGCGCAAGGATGGCCACCATCCGATCATTTTCATGCAGTGCGGCCCGGTTCGACATCACGTTTACGCGCGCGCAGGCGGCCGGTCGAGGGATTTCTCACCGTGCAAAGCATCGGTCGACCGAATTTCAGTTGCCGCAGCCTCTGGCTACCGCGGACCGTCCTTCCATGCCGGCGGTCTAGGCTGCAATCGCGCAGGACGAGTCGCGCAACAACTTGATCTTCGACGATGTGCTGAAGGCGTTGGAAGCGAAGCGTTCCCCGGTTGTGCTGACGGAGCGGAGGGAGCATCTCGATTATCTCCAGATCCGCTTCTCGCACTTCGTACGCAATCTCGTGGTTCTTCGGGGCGGGATGTCTGCCGGCGAACGCAAGGCGGCTGATACTGCCCTACAAGTAGCCGATGGCCAGGAACGGCTTATCCTTGCTACGGGTCGGTATCTCGGTGAGGGTTTTGATGATCCAAGGCTCGACACGCTCTTCCTCACGATGCCCATATCCTGGAAAGGTACGCTGGCTCAGTATGTAGGTCGCCTCCACCGCCAGCACGCCGGAAAGACCGAGGTTCTGGTCGTTGATTACGTCGATGAGCTGGTGCCGGTGCTGGCGCGCATGGCTACGAAGCGGCGACTGGGATATCGGGCACTTGGTTACACCGTAGCATAGGTCGTGTCCGATACATGGGTCTAGACCTACGAAGCTAGAGAAGCTTTTGCGGAACGGAATGCATTTCGATGAAATCCAAGCGCCGAAGCCTGAATTCCGCAACCAAGCTGGACACGGAACCTACACTCTCGCGCACTCATGCGCCCCCCGATCTTTCGCTGTTGGATTGGCAACGCGGCTTACGCCGCCGGTTTGGCCGCGAGCAGGCCTTCGGTCTTGAAAATCTCGGCGGCGAACCGTTTTTCTCGGAATTCCGGGTCAGCAATCCCGCTTCAAAATCCAGCTATCGCGTGGCGATCAGGGGTCTGGGGCCGCGGGACAATTTCTGTGCCTGCCCGGATTACGCTACCGGCGAACTGGGCACCTGCAAGCACATCGAATTCACCCTTGCCCGGCTGGAGAAGAAACGTGGCGCCAAGACGGCATTCGCGCGCGGCTACCGGCCCGCATTTTCCGAGCTATATCTACGCTATGACGGCAGGCGGAGCGTGTATTTTCGTGCCGGAACGGATTGCCCACCCGCATTGAGGCAGGCCGCAGACGGTCTGTTCGACACCGAACATAACGGCATCCTGCCTGACGAGCGCCTGGGCGAACTCGAGCAGTTCATGGCCAATGAAGTGGCAAGCGAGCTGATGCGCCCTGGCCTTGATGAAGCCGCGCTATCGCGATTTGCCGCCATGGCCGCTGATCGTGCGGCGCAATGCGCTGTGACGATCAAAAGAGCGCCGGAGTAGAGGCTGATGCTGTATGTCGCCGTCGCAGCTTGAAGAAGGCATTGAGACGGCTGTATTTTTCGGTTTCTGACGGTGTTTTTGTCTTCCTTCGGCGCTCCGCCTCGTCATCGATTG
>JBMOJG010000123.1:0-7570 GCA_049316925.1 Alsobacter sp.
GCCGTCTGGCTGGCATTCCTCGCCGCCCTCGTCGCAGCGCTGCTGACGGCCCTCTCCTATGCATCGCTTGGCTCACGCTATCCCCACGCCGGCGGGGCGACCTATGTCGTCGAGCGCGCCTTCGGCATGCCGATGCTCAGCTACGTCGTCGGTCTTGCGGTCGCCTGTTCGGCGCTGACATCGGTCGCGACCCAGTCCCGCGTCTTCGCCGCCAATCTGGCCCAACTCCTCGGCCGCTCCGACTTGCCGCTCTCGCTGATCGTTCTTGGCTTTCTCCTGTTCCTTGCCGGGCTCGTGCTTCGAGGCATCAGGGAGTCCATGTGGGTCAATGTGGTCAGCACCTGTGTCGAGGCGGCCGGCCTGCTGATCGTCGTCGCCGTAGGGCTGCCGTTCTGGGGATCAGTGAACTACTTCGAGATGCCACCTGTTCCGGGCGGTGGTGCGGATATGATGGCGCTGTTGGTCCTGCAAGGCGCCGTGCTGACCTTCTTCGCCTTCATCGGCTTCGAGGACGCGATCAACGTTGCTGAGGAATGCCGCGATCCCCAGAGGACCATCCCCATCGGTCTCGTCGCCGCCATGGCGATCGCGACCCTGCTCTACATGGCCGTGGCGATCACGGCCGTCTCGGTCGTGCCCTGGCGGGAACTGGCGGAGGCGCCCGGCCCCCTCACCGCGGTGATGGCCAAGGCGGCTCCATCCCTGCCGCCGGCCGTGTTCACTGTGATCACGCTCTTTGCCGTCGGAAATACGGCGCTCGTCAACTACATCACCGCGTCCCGCCTGATCTACGGCATGGCGCATCAAGGCCTCCTGCCGGTTGTCCTCGGGGCTGTCCACCCGACCCGTCGAACACCGCACTGGGCGATCGCCTTATTGCTCGTGCTGCTGGTACCCTTGTCGTTGATTGGCACCGTCGGGCAGCTCGCCGCCGCGACCGTCCTCATGCTGTTGACCGTCTTCTCGGTGGTGAATGTCGCCCTGCTGATCCTCAAGAGGAGGGCCCGCGAACCTGTTGGTCTCTTCGAGATCCACGCCGTCGTGCCTCTGTTCGGCGCCATCGTCTGCGCAGTCCTTGTTGCCGTGAGGGTGACCACCGGGGACTGGCGCGCGCCGGCGCTGGCCGGCGCAATGCTTGTCGGAATTGCCTTGACCTACTTGGCTGGCAAGCTTCGTGCGGGGTGATCGCAGGCAACGAATGAACTCGCGACCCGCTCGCGCGGAGTCTTTCAACTCGGCCGCTCGCCACAATCATCGCGAAACTACCGAATCGCGCAGATCGGGCTTCAAGGAGCGAGAGGGGGAGATGGGACTGACCTGGAGAAGATATCCCAGACGGTGAGGAACATGGCGGCGATGACTGGGCCCGCGATGAAGCCATGCAGTCCGAACGTCTCGATGCCCCCGAGCGTCGAGATCAGCACCACATAGTCCGGCATCTTCGCGTCCTGGCCGATGAGGATCGGGCGCAACAGATTATCAACGAGGCCGATGACCAGTGCCCCGTAAAGGATCAGGACAATGCCTTGCCATATGCTGCCCGTCAGCAGGAAGTAGATTGCGACGGGCAGCCAGACCAGGGCGGCGCCGATGGCCGGCAGGAGGGAAAGGACCGCCATCAGAACGGCCCACAACAAGGACGCGTGAACGCCCAGGAACCAGAACGCGAGGCCGCCCAAGGCGCCTTGCAGGATTGCGACCAGGATGTCGCCCTTCACCGTCGCCCTCACCACGACGGTGAACTGCTGGAACAGCGCATCCTTCTGCTCGGACCGGAGCGGAATTGCGCACTTCAGCCGTTCGACCAAGGCCCGTCCGTCGCGCAGGAGAAAGAAGAGCAGGTACAGCATGACGCCGAGCCCCACCACGACTCCGAGGGTGGTCTGACTGATGGCAATGGCCTGGGTCGCGAAAGCCTTGAAGCCACCGGCCAGGACTGCTGAAGCCCGTTCGCGCAGGGCGACGATGTCGGTGATGCCGATCCGGTCGAGGACCGTGTTGGCCCAGGCTGGGAGCGCGTCGAAGACGGGCTGGACGATCCGCACGAAGTCCAGGTCGCCGGACTGGATTCTCGCATAGAGGCTCGCCGTTTCCTGAGCCAGGGCCGCAGCGACGAGCAGGACGGGCAGGACGACGATCACGAGAATGACCAGTACTGTCGCGAAGGCCGCCAGATTGGGCTGCTGTCGGAGGGACAGGAGAAGCCGGCGGTGCAACGACTGGAACACGATGGCGAAGACGGCAGCCCAGAAGACAGCACCAAATAATGGCCAAAGAATCCATGCAAAGGCGAGAGATGCCAGGCCGATGAGACCCAGGAGCGTCTTGTTCTCCAGCCTCTGCACGGTTCGTGTCCAGACATGATCGTTAATGGAGAATGGTTCGTGTAATCACATTGGGCTATTCGAATTGAACGGCAAGCTTTTAAAAAGTGCGGTGATCGGAGCACCTCCCTGGAACTCTGATCGCCGTCCCCGACGCCCTAAGTGAGGTGCAAGTTGAAATGTCCATCGGGAGCCTTGCGGAACTCGATGGTTTCTACAGCGGACGAGGCCGAACCGTCGGGATGTCTTGTAAGATAGCGCACCCTGATCGCCAACAGGTCGGCGAATTCGGCATGACCCTCGATATCGTCCGAAAGGTCTTCGCGATCGCAGTCGCCTCGTTGGCTAGCCCCTCGTGGGTGGCCTTGGCCATGGTGCTGTTGACACGCGTCAGGACGAGTACGCCACCGGCCCTGGAGATCTCCACCGTATTGTCGGTCGTTCAGCACCGCGTCCACGATGTTGCCGAACTCGACGGTCACGGCGCTGTCGCCGCAGGGCAGGATGCGGGGTGGGGGATCGGTGGTCATCGGCAACAGGCCAGCGGCAGGCCGGCAGTCGAAAGCATCAACACGGCGCCGCGTCCAATCCACAGGCGCGATGCGTGGCCATAACCGCGGCTTATCGATTGCAGCCGATGCATCAGGCGCCTGTCAGGCATCGGTGCCGTCGCGGAGCGCCTGGTCCGCCGTCGCGACCTCCACGGCGATGCGCGCCACCGCCTCGGCCGCCGTGCCGGAGGGGGTCAGCGGCCAGCTCGCCGTGAAGGCGAGGTCGGGCATCGGGAACGGGGTCTCCAGCACCCGCAGCCGGCCCGATCCCACCTCCTCGCGGGCGATGGCCGGGGGAATGGCCGCGATGCCCATGCCCTGCATCGCCATGCGGACCACCGGCGACAGCGACGCGCTGGCATGCAGCCGCAGCGGCGGCAGGTCCGGCCGCGCAAACAGCTGGCGGACGGTGATGTAGGGCAGGGTCCGGCGCGAGAAGGTGATGATCGGGTGCGCCGCCAGCGCGGCGAGCGGGACCGGCCCCGCCGGCAGCGGCAGGTCCGGGCTCGCCAGGAACCCCATCGGAAACCGACACAGCGCCTGGTTGCGGATCGACGGTGCGCTCACCGGCCCGAGCAGGAAGGCGAGGTCGATCTCCTGTGCCACCAGCCGGTCGCGCAGATTGGGCGAGATGTCGACGTCGATCTCCAACGCCAGCTGCGGATGGGCGGCATAGACCCGCGACATCAGGTCCGGCAGCCAGGTGTGGACAATGGTCTCCGACACGCCCAGCCGGAGCGTGCCGCGGACCACATTGGTCTCCCCCATCGCCAGCCGCATCTCGCTGCGCAGGCTGATGAGGCGTTCGGCATAACCCAGAAGCTCCCTGCCCTTCTCGGTGGTGTTCACCGATCGGCTGCGCCGGTCGAGCAGGCGCACGCCCATCTCGGCCTCGAGCTGGGCGATCCGCTGCGAGATCGCCGGCTGGGTGGTGTTGAGCTTGGCGGCGGCGCCACGAAAGCTGCCCAGGGTCGCCACCCACACGAACGTCTCCAGCGAGCGGAAATCGAGCATCGGCCCCCCGGGGGATAAATTCTGCTTATCGCACTACATCCGAAACGGCGATTGGACACAATGAGCGGGCGCCCGCCATGCTGCGTCAACGCCTGCGGAGCCTCCGCCCATGACTGTGCGCCCATGACTGCGCCCACCGCTGTCCCGCTGCCCGCGACCGGCCCCACGGCCGCGCCCCATGCCGTCCGGCTCGCCGCCCGCTCGGGCGTGCTGGACGGGCCGACATCCGGCCACGCCCATGGCTACGTGCAGGGTAATCTGGCCGTTCTGCCTGCGGCTTTCGCGGGCGATTTCCTGCGTTTCTGCACCGCCAACCCGAAGCCCTGCCCGGTGATCGGCATCTCCGAGCCCGGCCGGACGGCGATGCCGGAGCTGGGATCGGACCTTGACATCGCCACCGACATCCCGCGCTACCGCGTCTGGAAGGATGGGGAGCTGGTCGACGAGCCGCAGGATGCCCGTTCCTGGTGGCGCGACGATCTCGTCGCCTTCGTCATCGGCTGCTCGCACTCCTTCGAGGACGCGCTGATCGAGGACGGGCTGGCGATCCGCCATGTCGACCAGGGCACGACCGTGCCGATGTACCGCACCAGCATCGCCTGCACGCCGGCCGGCCCCTTCGCCGGGCCGCTGGTGGTGTCGATGCGGTAGTTCACGCCGGCGGATGCGATCCGGGCGGTGCAGATCACCTCGCGCTTCCCGGCGGTGCATGGCGCGCCGGTGCATCTCGGCCTGCCCGAGGCCATCGGCATCGCCGACATCGACCGGCCCGATTTCGGTGAGCCGTCGCAGGTCAGGGCCGGTGAACTGCCGGTTTTCTGGGCCTGCGGGGTCACGCCCCAGGCTGTCATCGCCGCCGCACGGGTACCGTTTGCCATCACCCATGCGCCGGGGCGTATGATCGTCACCGACCTGCGCAACAGCAGGCTGGCGGCGCTCTGACCGGGAGGGATCCGGCCGGGTGCCGTTCTTGCATTGGCGTCAACGAGTCCGCGGCGGCCGCGACCGCCCGGTGTCACAGGGGACCATCATGAACCGCAGACAGACCCTTCTCGCCGGCCTCTTCGCCAGCCTGCTGGCCTCGACCGCCGGCACCGCCCTCGCCCAGGCTCCCAAGGAGGTGGTGATCGGCGCCATCTACCCGATGTCGGGCTCCAGCGCCCAGGTCGGCGTCGATGCCCGCCACGCGCTCGAGACCGCCGCCGACCTCATCAACAACGACTTTGATTTCGACCTGCCGGGCGCCAAGGGAGCGGGCATCGCAGGTCTCGGCGGCGCCAAGATCCGGCTCGTCTTCGCCGACCACCAGGCCGACCCGCAGAAAGGCCGGGCCGAAGCCGAGCGCATCATCACCCAGGACAAGGTTGCCGCCATCATCGGCGCGTTCCACTCCTCGGTATCGGCCACCGTCAGCCAGTCGGCCGAGCGCTACCAGGTTCCTTACATCGCCGCCGACTCGTCCTCGCCGAGCCTGCACCGCCGCGGCCTGAAGTACTTCTTCCGCCCCGCCGCCCATGACGAATTCTTCTCGGCGGCGATGTTCGACTTCCTCGATGGGCTGAAGGCCAAGGGCCAGAAGATCGACACCATCGCGCTGTTTTACGAGGACACGATCTTCGGCACCGACAGCTCCAACGTGCAGCGCAAGCTGGCGGCCGACCGGGGCTACAAGGTGGTGGCCGACGTCAAGTACCGCGCCAACACGCCCTCGCTCACCGCCGAGGTGCAGCAGCTCAAGACCGCCAATGCCGACGTGCTGATGCCGTCGAGCTACACCACCGACGGCATTCTGCTCATCAAGACCATGGGCGAGCTCGGCTACAAGCCCAAGGCCATCGTCGCCCAGGCCGCCGGCTTCTCCGAGAAGGCGCTATTCGATGCGGTCGGCGACAAGCTCGACGGGCTGATCTCGCGCGCGAGCTTCTCGCTGGACATGGCCGCCAAGAAGCCGATGATCGAGAAGATCAACGCCATGTTCAAGGCGCGCTCGGGCAAGGACCTGAACGACAACACCGCCCGCGAGCTGATGGCGCTGATCGTGCTCGCCGATGCCATCGACCGCGCCAAGTCGGCCGAGGGGCCGGCGATCCGCGACGCGCTGGCCGCCACCAGCATTCCCGGTGCCCGCACGATCATGCCCTGGAAGGAAGTGAAGTTTGGCGAGGACGGCCAGAACGTCAACGCCGACCCGGTGCTGCTGCAGTATGTCGGCGGCACCTTCGTCACAATCTTCCCCGAGCAGGTGGCGGTGAAGGCCGCCAAATGGCCGATGAACTGACCTGAGGCCGGTTTCCGCCCGCCCCGCCCCGTCCCCCGGACCGAGCCCGCATGACCGCACAGACCCTGCTGCAGATTCTCGCGAGCGGCCTTCTCATGGGCCTGATCTACGCCCTGATCGCAGCCGGGCTGTCGCTCATCTTCGGGCTGATGGACGTGGTCAACTTCGCGCATGGCGAGTTTCTCATGCTCGCCATGTACATCACCTTCGGGCTGGTGCTGTTCGTCGCCATCGATCCCGTCCTTCTCACGCCGGTCATCGCGGCGTCGATGTTCGTGGTCGGCGCCACCGCCTATCTGGGCGTCGTCCGCTATGCCATGCGGGTGAAGGCCAATGTCGGCATGGTGCAGATCTTCGCCACCTTCGGCCTCGCCATCGCCATCCGTGGCCTCGCCCAGTTCTTCTTCACGCCGGACTTCCGGTCGATCCCCAACACCTGGCTGGGCGGCCGCACCGTCGAACTCGGCGGCGTATTCCTGCCGCTGCCACAGCTGTGGGGAGCCGCCATCTCGGTGTCGGCTTTCGTCGGCCTGTGGTTGCTCATCGGCCGCACCGATTTCGGCAAGGCGCTGGAGGCGACGCGCGAGGATGCCGGCGCGGTGGCGCTGGTCGGCATCGACAAGAACCGCGTCTTCACGCTGGGCTGGGGGCTCGGAGCCGGGCTCGTCGGGCTGGCCGGCGCCGTGATGGCGATCTTCTACTACATCCACCCCGATGTCGGCGGCCCCTTCGCGCTGATCGCCTATGTGACGGTGGCGCTCGGCGGCTTCGGCAGCATCTTCGGGGCGCTGGCCGCCGGCATCATCGTCGGCCTCGTCGAGGCGCTGTCCACCACCTTCATGCCGCCGGCACTCAAGGCGCTGGGCATCTACGCGGTCTACATGGCCGTGGTGCTGGTTCGCCCGCGCGGCCTGTTCGGGAATCTCTGACATGAGCCAGCCGCAGGCCACCGGGCAACACTCCGGGCAGAATTTCGGGCAAGACGCCGCCTTCCATGCCCGCCGCCGCCGCCAGCTTGTCCTGGCTGCCTCCATCGCCGCCGTCGTCGCCGTGCTGCCGTTCGGTGTCCGCGACGTCTATCTGCAGAACATCCTCGTGCTGACGCTGATGTATGCGGCCTTGTCCCAGAGCTGGAACATCCTGGGCGGCTATTGCGGCCAGATTTCGCTCGGCCACGCGATCTATTTCGGCCTCGGCGCCTATGTGGCGACCATCCTCTACACCCGCTACGGGATCCTTCCCTGGTTCGGCATGCTGGTCGGCGGCGGCATGGCGGCGGCGCTGGCGCTGGCGCTGGGCTACCCGTTCTTCCGGCTCAAGGGCCATTATTTCTCCATTGCCACCATCGTGGTGGCGGAGGCGGCGCTGCTGCTGGTGCTCAACTGGGACTGGGCCGGCGGCGC